>CAZZJN010000022.1:22446-31177 GCA_964654505.1 uncultured Ardenticatenaceae bacterium
ACCGGCGCGTGGGCCGACAATCTGCGAACCCAGGTGGGAGCCGAGCAACGCATCCGGCCCCTGCGCGGCAGCCATTTTGTCTTCCCCGCCTGGCGTTTTCCTCTGGCCCAGGCCGTCAGTTTCATGCATCCCATCGACGGCCGTCCTGTGTTCGCCTTTCCGTGGGAAGGTGTCACACTGGTGGGCACGACCGATGTGGATTGCTCCCCGCCTCAGGAGGCCGATCCGTGCATTTCGGCCGATGAGGTTGCCTATCTCATGGCCGCCCTTACAGCCAACTTCCCGTCCCTGGAGTTGACGCTCGATGATATCATCGCCACCTTTGCCGGCATTCGCCCGGTCATCGGCAGCGGCAAGGTTGATCCGTCCGACGAATCTCGCGACCATGCGATCTGGTGGGAGAACGGCTTGCTGTCTGTCACTGGTGGCAAGCTGACCACGTTCCATCAGGTTGCCCGACAGGTTATGGAGCAAGTTTGCGAGCGTCTTGATGATCCCGATAGCCCCGAGGGGAAATCACGACTGGCCCGGTTGCGCGAAGACGTGCCGGTGCTGAAGTCTTTTGATGATGACCTGCTTGCGGCCGAATCGTTGCCCGAGGAGACGCGACGACGATTGCTTGGCCACTACGGCAGTGATACTCCGGAGTTGATCGCCGCATCCAGACCGGGGGAACTGGAGCCGATCCCCGGCACGACGGCCGTCTGGGCTGAGCTACGCTGGTCGGCGCGTGCCGAAGCCGTTGTCCAGCTGGACGATCTGCTCCTGCGACGCGTTCGGCTGGGCCTGTTGCTGCCCAGGGGAGGCGCTGACCTTTTGCCGCGCATCCGCGAGATCGTCCAATCCGAGCTGGGGTGGGATGACGCGCGCTGGGAGGCGGAAGAAGCCACCTATCGCGGGTTAATTTCAACGGCCTATGGTTTGCCGGACCGGGCAACGATCCCTGACTGGAAGGCGATGTTGGCGAAGAAACAGGAAGAACAAGCCACTGAGGTCCTGATTCGACACCATCAGCGACAGTCGGCGTTGCAGGGCGCGGGGCTAACCTTGCTCCTCATGGCGGCGTTCGTTTTCGTTTTCTGGCTAATCGATCGAAATCGACGGATGGACGATAGACTTGACTAAATCGTATTACGAAAGGTTGTTGTTCCCTGCGATCCGCTATATCGACCCGGAAACGGCCCACGATCGCACGCTGAATGCGCTGGCTCTGGCCCAATCCAATCCCGTTGGCCGCGCGGTGTTGCGATCTATCGCCGGCGACATCCCGAACCAACCGGTGCAGGTGGGCAGGCTGCATTTTCCCAATCCGCTGGGCATGGCTGCCGGTTTCGACAAGGACGCGCGGGTGGTGCGAGGGTTGGCCCTGCTTGGTTTTGGTCATATCGAAATCGGTACCCTGACGCCGCGACCTCAACCGGGCAATCCCCGACCGCGCGTCTTCCGCCTCCCGGCCGACGAAGCCGTTATCAATCGGATGGGCTTCCCCAACGGTGGAGTCGAAGCGGCCGTGTCCCGTTTGCGAGCATTGGCCGCCAAGCCGCATGATTTCGTGTTGGGCGTCAGCCTGGGCAAACAAAAGGAGACCCCTCTGGCTGAGGCCGCCGATGACTATATCGACGTCATGCGCGCTGTCCACGCCTGTGCCGACTACCTGGCTGTGAATATCAGCTCCCCCAACACGCCCGGCTTGCGGGAGCTTCAAGGCGGCCGCTATCTGGAGCAGTTACTCAACACGCTCGTCGCCGGGAATCGTGAATTGGCGGCCGATGCCGGAACGAATGCCCCGCCGCTGTGGGTCAAGATCGCGCCTGACCTTGAGTGGCATGAGATCGATGAGATACTGGAGGCGTTGACGGCCGCCGGAGTCGACGGGATCATTGCCACCAATACCACGCTTGCTCGCGACGGCTTGAGCGAAAGCGCCCAAACGGAAGCCGGTGGCCTCAGCGGTCGGCCGCTGCGCGAACGCGCCACCGCCTTAATCGCCTATATCCACCGCCGGATGGGTGACGCCTTGCCCATCATTGGCGTGGGGGGGATCAGCTCCGCGGCCGACGCGCGCGAGAAACTGGATGCCGGGGCGTCCGTCGTGCAGCTCTACACGGGGATGATCTATGGCGGCCCCGGCCTGCCGGGACGCATCATGCGCCAGTTGGCAGGCTGATCGCGGTTTGAGCCGACGCCATCCCCACCCGCGACCCACTATCTCCCGCCGCCTGTTAGCCGAACGAACTGACTCCGGTATAATTTGCCTATGTCGTTTCATAGCGATCATCGCTCATTGGTTCGCCTTGAAGCCACCGTCAATGGCCTGGTTCAGGGGGTCTTTTTTCGCCAATCCACGCTGATGGAAGCAAGCCGACTGGGCCTGACAGGTTGGGTGGCCAACCAATCGGATGGCACCGTTCGCGTCATTGCCGAAGGTGAGGGGGAAGCGCTCCGGCAACTCCTCGCCTTTCTTCACCACGGCCCATCAGGCGCGCAGGTCGAGCGAGTTGAGGCAAACTGGGCGGAAGCCACCGGGGAATTCAACATGTTTCAGGTCCGCTATCTATGACCGATTCAAACCGGTATGGTCGGCAGTGGCTGGCCTGGATCATCTTGACCGGCAGCTTCCTCTCCTGCATTATCCTCGGCATCGCTGTGCCGCTGGGGATCAACGCCATCCTGCAAAACTCGACCGAATCTCTCAGCCTGACCGTGCAGGCCAATCAGGGCACGGTCGGCATCGAGGAGATCAATGGGCCGCGACGCGCCGTCCTCGTCGGTGAGCCTCCCCTGTCCATCAATAGCCAAACGACGATCCGGACTGATACCACCGCTTCGGCGCTGATGATTGTCGCGCCATCCGATCAACAATTAACACTGGCTACCCTGCAAGTCTCCAGCAATTCGACGGTTCTGTTGGAGAGGGCCGATACCCCTCGGTTCGGAGTTAGCGATCACCCTAACCGGCTGGCAGTCGATCTCCAGGCCGGGCGGGTTCGCGTTGATGTCTCTCCGTGGACGCAACGGCCGCTGGAACTGGTGGTGACGACTCCACAGGGGGGGATCGTCAGTGTGCGCGATCCTGGCCGCTATATGTTTGAGGTCAGCAACGATGCGACCCAGGTGACGGTGCAGATCTCGGGTAAGGCGACGGTTGCCGCCAATGGGGGAAGCCTGGAGGTTGGTCCCGGTCAACGAGCCGAGGTGTTGATGAACGCCGCCCCCAGTGGTCCGCTCGATCCGGCTCGCGATCTGATCCACAACGGCGATTTCAGCGAAGGACTTGACAATTGGGCCGCTTTCTCCTGGCGAGTGGAGTTGACCGACCAGCCGGCGGGCGAGACGATCATCCAGTCGGAAGGTGGCGATCCCTTCCTGCGCTTCAGACGCGAAGGTATTGGCCATGCGGACGTGCGGGTCACCCAATCCATCAACCAGGATGTGTCCGACTATGAGTCATTGCGCCTGTTGGCGACGCTGCGCATCGTCGATCATAGTCTCGGTGTGTGCGGTATCCAGGGCAGTGAATGTCCCCTGTTCCTCATCGTCAATTATATCGACGACACCGGTGTCGCTCGGGTGTGGCAGCACGGGTTTTTCGCCAATGGGACCGTGGATGACAACCTGACGCCGGGACAATGCATCTCTTGCGCAGTCGTCCAACGGCCCCACGAGCGCGTGCCGCTGGGTCAGCTATATTTCTATGAGGTAAACCTCATTCAGGAGTTGGCCAGTCAGGGGGCCTTACCACCCCGATATATCGAGAGTGTGACCGTCGTTGGGTCGGGTCACTCGTTCGTCACCGACATTCTGGATGTCGCTCTGATCGTCGAATAGACCGGCTATTTACCGCTCGAACCCCAGCCCTCTTTGCTTCAGGGATACAAAGCGGTTTTGTCCGATCA
This sequence comes from uncultured Ardenticatenaceae bacterium, assembly GCA_964654505.1. Lineage (GTDB taxonomy): Bacteria > Chloroflexota > Anaerolineae > Promineifilales > Promineifilaceae > Promineifilum. The sequence goes on from CAZZJN010000022.1 coordinate 26,343, forward strand.
CGATGTGATCCAGCACCTCGATGTCAAGCAGCTTGCCGGCCTGGACGATTTGCCGGGTCACGTTGATATCCTCCGGTGACGGCGAGGGATCGCCGGAGGGGTGATTGTGGGCCACGATGAAAGCGGCCGCATTCTCCCGTATGGCTGCGCGGAACAGCTCGCCCACCCGGATGACTGAGGTATTCAGGCTGCCGACGTAGATCGTCGGCGTGCGCAAGACCTTGTTGCGTGTGTCCAGCAGGATCAGGCGCAAGTGCTCCTGATCCAAAAACATCATCTCGGACTTCAGCAGATGGAAGGCATCGTCGGGCGAGGAGACGCGCACCCTCTCTTCGGGCGCGCTGGCCACCAATCGGCGGCCAAGCTCCAGAGCAGCCTTAATCTCGGTCGCCTTGGCCTCGCCCACCCCTTTGGCGGCTGTCATCTCGGTGATCGTCGCTCGCGCCAGCCCCGGGAGGTTGCCGAACTGGATGAGCAAGCGCTCGGCCATGCGCAGCACGCTCTCCCCCTGCGTGCCGCTGCGCAGGATAATCGCCAGCAACTCGGCCGTCGATAGCACCTCCGCCCCCACCTTGGTCAGGCGTTCCCGTGGTCGGTCATGTTCGGCCATGTCCCGGATCATGGGGCCATACTGGATGGCTTGTCGTTCCGTGTCCATAAGGTTCTCGAATAACAAGAAGGCCGGGATGATTATTCGGTCATCCCGGCCTTTTCGGCATCATGCGCCAATTAGGACGATGCGGCTCGGATAAGCTCAACGAGGTCTTCCCACTCTTCAGGCGAGAAGTGGAGGGATACGCCGCCCAACTCCACGTGGTAGACGTAGGAGTCCTCGTCTTCCCGGTTGCGCCAGACGGCAAATCCAAACTGTTCAGTTTCGGCCAAAACATCGGGTTCCATATCGTGATTGTGATTCATGGTATCTCCTGACTGATTGTATGTCTATGATTGACGACAAACTCGAGTGATGTCGTTGAATTGGATGATATCCTCATTGAATGGCGTATAGCGCGCCATCTTCCGTTCCCACGTAGACGACTCCGTCGGCGACGGCGGGCGACGACACGCCCGATTCGGCGCGGAACTGCCAGCGTTGGTTCCCTGTGCGGATATCGATGGCGTACAGGTTCTTGTCCAGGCTGCCGAAATAGACTGTGTCACCGGCGATGGCTGGAGCGGAGAAAATGATATCCTGGGTCTGGAAGGTCCAAAGCACCTCGCCTGAATCGGCCGAGACGCCATACAGGAGTTTGTCCAATCCACCCCAGATCAGGATTCCGTCCTTGACCGAGGGGGCCGAGAAGTTCTCGGTGGACGATTCGAAACGCCAGCGAGCCTGGTGCGATTCGATGTCAACGGCATGTAATACGCCGATTAGATTGATATCGCTGGTCATAAAGTAAACCACGCCGTTATCGACAACGGGATCGGCCGTGGGGCTATAGACGTTGTCTTCCGTGTTGGGGCTATAGGTCCATAACTCATTGCCGGTGGTCGCATCGAGAGCGTACAGGATGCCGTTTGACACGGCGGCGTAGACCACGCCATCGGCGACGGCCGGGGAGAAGGCGATCACCGTGTTGGGGGTCTGGAACCGCCATTTTTCCGCTCCGGTTCGGCCGTCCAGAGCCACGAGCAGGCCGTTCTCGCTGGTGAAGTAGGCCACGCCGTCGACTACAGCGGCCGAACCGGACAGACCCGCGCCGATATCTTGTTGCCAGCGCTCATCGCCGGTTTTACTGTCCAGCGCGACGATGAGGCCGCCCATATTGGCGATGTAAACCGCCCCATCGGCAACGGCCGGGGAGGCGATGATGACATCGCCCGTGGCGTAACGCCACTTCTCCGCGCCGGTCTCGCGATCGGCCGCGTATACATTCCCGTCGTAGCTGGAGAAATAGACGGTGTCGCCCAGGATGGCCGGGGCGCCGAATATCCAGTCATCGGCTTCGAACTGCCATTTGATGTTTTTATATTCAGTTGGCCCGTCGGTCAGGTACAAACCGGTCCGCGCCGCATTGGCCCGGTGCATGGCCGCGTCGATGACGGTCTCGGGTTTTGCATCGCCCGACGTGCAGGCGACGAGGGTGGCGGCCAGCAGGCAAAATACGGCCGCGATGAGGGCCGAATATCGCCATATCCGGCCCCGACTTAACATAATGCGGTTAAATTTGGACGATCTCTGCATCATTACTCCGCCAAAAATTGGCGCAAGACTGTATGCAGGATGCCGCCGTTTCGGTAGTAATCCACCTCCACCGGGGTATCGATGCGGCAGGTCGTCTCGAAGGTGGTGACGCGGCCGTCGCCATGGTCCGCCTTGACCGTGATCGTTTGGCCGGGCTTCACGTCATCGGTGAGGTCGACGGTGGAGTAGGTCTCGGACCCGTCAAGCCCCAGCGTCTGAGCGTTTTCACCGGGCTTGTACTGCAGAGGCAAGACGCCCATGCCCACCAGGTTGCTGCGGTGGATGCGCTCGAAGCTCTCGGCGATGACCATCCTGACGCCCAGCAGGAGAGGCCCCTTGGCCGCCCAGTCGCGCGAGCTGCCCGTGCCGTATTCGCGCCCGGCCAGAACCACCAGGGGGGTGCCCGTCACCTTGTATTTCAGCGACGCATCGAAGATCGTCATCACTTCACCGGTCGGCAGATAGGTCGTCATGCCGCCCTCGGTTCCGGGAGCCATCTGGTTACGCAGGCGAATATTGGCGAACGTGCCCCGTGTCATGACTCGGTCGTTGCCTCGACGCGAGCCGTAGGAGTTGAATTCACGCGGCTCGATGTCGTTGCCGATCAGATATTGGGCCGCCGGGCTGGTGCGCGAGATGGAACCGGCCGGGGAGATGTGGTCGGTCGTGATGGAGTCGCCGACCTTGACCAGGACGCGCGCGCCGTTGATGTTTTCGATGGGCTTGACCTCTCCGGACAGGCCGTCGAAGAAGGGCGGCTCCTGGATGTAGGTCGAATCCTCATTCCATTGGTACAGCTCGCCCCCGCTCGTGGGGATGAGGTTCCATGTCTCGTTGCCGGTGAAGACGTTGCCGTACTCCTTGTTGAACATATCCGGCGACAGCGCTTCGGCCATGACGCGGCCGATCTCGGCATTGCTCGGCCAGATGTCCTTCAGGTAGACCGGTTGGCCGCCGTGGCCGGTTCCGATTGGCTCGTTATACATGTCCAGGTCGGCGCGACCAGCCAGCGCATAGGCCACCACCAGCGGCGGGGAAGCCAGGAAATTGCTGCGCGTTTCGGGATGCACGCGCCCCTCGAAATTGCGGTTGCCACTGAGGACGGAGGAGACGACCAGCCCGCCTTCCTGGATGGCCTGGCTCACCTCTTCCGGCAAGGGGCCGGAGTTGCCGATGCAGGTGGTGCAGCCGAATCCGACGATGTAGAAGCCCAGCTTTTCCAGATAGGGCAATAGCCCCGAATGAACGAGATAATCTTCAACCACGCGGGAGCCGGGGGCCAGACTGGTCTTGACGTAATGCGGCACGGTCAGCCCGGCTTCGACCGCTTTCTTGGCCAACAAGCCCGCGGCGATCATGACGCTGGGGTTGGAGGTGTTGGTGCAGCTGGTGATGGCGGCGATGACGACCGCGCCGTGGCCGATCTCGCTGGTGTGACCGTTGGATATCCGGGCGGTTCGCGATAAATCGCCTTCGCTCAGCCCAAAGCCACGCGGCCCCACGGGCGACAGCAAGAGCTGCCGGAAGGTGTCCTTCATGCTTTTGAGAGGGATGCGATCCTGGGGCAGCTTTGGCCCGGCCAGACTCGGCTCGATCGTGCTCAGGTCCAGTTCGACGACGTCGGTGAACTCGGGGTCGGTGGTCTCATCGGTGCGGAAAAGGCCCTGGGCTTTGGTGTAGCGCTCGACCAGGTCGATCAATTCGGCCGGACGGCCGGTGTTGCGCATATAGTTCAGGGTTTCATTATCTACCGGGAAGAAACCGACCGTCGCGCCATATTCCGGGCTCATGTTGCCGATTGTCGCCCGGTCGGCCAGCGTCATGCTGCTGAGGCCTGAGCCGAAGTATTCCACGAACTTGCCCACGACGCCTTTCTTGCGCAGCATCTCGGTGATGCGCAAGACGAGGTCGGTGGCCGTAGCCCCTTCGGGCAGGCTTCCGGTGAGTCGCACGCCGATCACTTCCGGCGCCAGCATGTAGATCGGCTGGCCCAGCATGACCGCCTCGGCCTCGATGCCGCCTACGCCCCAACCGAGGACGCCCAGGCCGTTGATCATCGTCGTGTGCGAATCCGTGCCGACGAGGCTATCGGGGAAGGCGACCATGCCGTCACCCTCCGGCCCGCTCATGACGACCTGGCCCAGGTATTCGAGGTTCACCTGATGGACGATGCCGGTGGCCGGAGGCACGACGCGGAAGTTCTTGAATGTCGATTGGCCCCATTTCAGGAATTCGTAACGTTCGCGATTGCGCTCGAATTCACGTTCGGCATTGAAGAAGAGGGCGAATGCCGAACCGAACTGGTCTACCTGCACCGAGTGGTCGATGACCAGATCGACGGGGACGATGGGATTGATGCGCTCGGGGTCGCCGCCCAGACGAGCCATGGCGGCGCGCATGGCCGCCAGGTCGACTACGGCCGGCACGCCGGTGAAGTCTTGCAGGATCACCCGACCGGGCTTGAAGGGAACCTCAAACGATGTGGACATCCTCGGCGACCAGCGCGCCAGTTGTTCGACATCCTCCGGTCTCACCACGTACCCGTCGGTGGTGCGCAAGACGGCCTCCAATAATATCTTGATCGAAAACGGCAATCTGTCGATATTGGCTATGTGAGACAGTTTGTCCAGGCGATAGTAGTGATAGT
>CAZZJN010000023.1:0-21417 GCA_964654505.1 uncultured Ardenticatenaceae bacterium
ATCGCATGTCGACGCAAGCCGTCAGCGGGCTGAAGACCGGCGAAGGCGCGGCTACGGTGCTGACCAGCGATATCGGCCGAATCATCGACCGCATCATCCTCTACGCCACGACCGATAAGGCCTATGTGCTGACCGGCGACGGCCACGCGAACGCGCTGGCCCGCTATTTTATGCGCAACATCTTCTACAACGACGACGTTCAGGTGCAGGATATCACCGCCGGAACGGCTATCCTCGGCGTTTATGGCCCACGCGCGGCCGAGATGCTGGCCACGGCCGGGTTCCCCGAGGTGGCCATTCCCCGGCATCACTGGCGGCAAGCCGAGGTCAATGGGGCGACCGCCTATGTCCACCGCGCCGATCCGATCGCGGGCGAAGGCTATTACGTTATGACGAACGCGGCCGACCGGGCGAGCGTGCGGGCGGCTTTGGCGGCCGCGGGCGCGCTGCCCATTGATGAAGCAACCTACGACTATCTGCGCATCGAGGTCGGATTGCCCCGTTTCGGCCGCGAACTGACCCTCGACTACATCCCCCTGGAGACCGGTCTCTGGGATGATGTCTCGTTCCGCAAGGGTTGCTATGTCGGCCAGGAGATCATCGCCCGCATGGAGAGCCGCGGCAAGCTGGCCAAACGGCTGGTGCGGCTGCGGCCGGGCGAGCCGGTGGAGCCGGGAGCGGAGATCGTCGCCGGGGGGCGAGTTGTCGGGAGCATCACCTCGGCCGCCGATGGCCCGGCGGGGCCGGTCGCGTTGGGTTATGTCAAGACAGCGGCCCTGGCCGAGGGGGCGGCGCTGTTTGCGGGGGATATTGCACTCGTCGTCGAGTCGTAATGGCCGAATTCTTCGAGCACAATCTCGTCGTCATCTACTTCTTCTACGGCCTGGCCTTCTTCAGCATGGGGCTGGCTATCTGGCTGGCGTCGTCGCGCTTCCGCACGTCGGAGTTCCGGCTGGCCGGGGCGCTGCTTTTTCTGGCCGGTTTCGGCATCGTCCACGGCCTGCAGGAATGGTTCGTCATGTTCCAGCTCCTGGACGAGCGTGGCGGCACCAACATCCCCCACTGGCTCCTGTTGCCGGAAGTGCGGCTGCTGCATCTGGTCACCTCCTTTCTGTTGCTGGTTTTCTTTGGCATTAAGCTACTGTATGTCAACCGGAGTTCGGCCGGCAACGGCAATCGTTTTGCCTTCGCGGGGGCCGGCGCGTTTCTGGTCCTGTGGCTGGTCAGCACGGGGGCGACGTGGCTGGTCTATCGACCGGAGCGGCTGGACATGCTGGCCGCGGCCGATGTGCTGGCCCATTACACGCTGGGCATGACCGGATCGATCATTGCCGCCTGGGCCATCTGGCTGGAGCAGCGCAGCTTCAAGCGGCAAGGGATGGAGCGTTTCGGCCGGGCGTTGCTTGGCGCGGCGGCCACGCTGTTCATTTATGGGACCATCGGCCATTTATTCGTCCGGCCCAGCTTCATCTTCCCCTCGACGGTCATCAACTCCGATCTCTTTTTGCGGCTGTTTGGCTTTCCGGTGCAGGTTCTGCATGTTGTCCTGGCCGTCCTGATGGCCGCCTTTATTATTCGCGCGCTCAACGTCTTCGAGATCGAGAATCAGCAGCGACTGGCCTCAGCCGTGGAGAGGCGCGTCGAGGCCGAGCGGGAGGCGTCGCGTGTGCAGCAGCAAGCCCGAATCGAAACCGAACAACTCAACCGGCAACTTCAATTGCTGCTCCATCGCGTTGTCACGGCCCAGGAAGCCGAACGCAAGCGAATCGCCCGCGAGCTGCACGACGGCACGGGGCAGACGTTGACCGCGCTTGGCCTGGGGCTGGCCGCGGCTGCCGAGCGTATCGACAGCGACCCGGCGGCCGTGCGCAAGCAACTGGTCGACATGAAGCAGATGAACGCGCAGGTGATGCAGGAAGTGCATAACGTGATCTCCGACCTGCGGCCGTCGATCCTCGACAACCTGGGCCTTGTCCCCGCCCTGCGCGGCCACATCAACACGTTCGAGACGCGCACCGGCATCCAGACGCAACTGCTGGTGCAGGGCAAAAGCGTGCGCCTGGAGCCGGAAGTGGAGACGACCGTATTTCGCGTCGTCCAGGAGTCGCTGACCAACGTCGTCCGCCACGCGGCCGCGCAAAACGTGCTGGTGCGCCTTGCCTTCGAGGAGAACGGCCTGGACCTGTCGATACAGGACGACGGCCGCGGCTTTGATGTGACGCAGGCTTTGGCTGGAGAAGATGGCCGGGCCGCCTGGGGGCTGTTGGGCATCCAGGAGCGGGCTTCGCTCGTTGGCGGCACGGCCGAACTGCGCTCGACCCCCGGCCAGGGCGCGACGGTACACCTGTTTATCCCCCATCCCTTCAGGGAGGCAAATAATGACTGATGAGATTCGCTTGCTATTGGCCGACGACCACGCCGTGGTGCGTTCGGGGTTGCGCCTGTTGCTGGAGGCGCAACCGGACATGGTGATCGTCGCCGAGGTTGAGAACGGCGAGGATGCCATTGGCCGGACGGCCGAACTGAAGCCCGATGTCGTGCTTATGGATATCGAGATGCCGGGGATGAACGGCATTGAAGCGACGCGCCGCATCAAGAGCCAAAGCCCGCGCACGGCCGTGCTGGCGCTGACGATGTATGAGGATGACCAGTACTTCTTCGAGATGCTGCGGGCGGGGGCGGCGGGCTACGTGCCCAAACGGGCCGCGCCGGATGAGCTGACCTCGGCCATTCGCGCCGTCAGTCGGGGGGAGGTGTTCCTCTATCCCTCGCTGGCCGGGCGGCTTGTGCAGGACTATCTGGTGCGCCGCGATGTGGAGGCGCAGGAGCCGGCCGCCGGTGAATTGACCCCTCGTGAGCAGGAGGTGCTGACGCTCATCGCCCAGGGCATGAGCAACGGCGAGATAGCCGGGCAACTGGTCATCAGCGCCAAGACGGTCGATCGCCATCGCGAGAACATCATGCGCAAGCTGAATCTCCACAACCGGGTCGATCTGGTCAAGTATGCCCTGCGCAAGGGACTAATCGATCTGGATGAGTAGGCGCGAAACCCTGAATCCCGCGACCCTTTGACTGGGTTGAATCCCCCATAGCCAAAATACGCCGTCTGCCCAATAGACGGGCGGCCGGCCAGGTTGTATCCTGTTATCAGGGGTCGTATCAGGCCCCGGGATGCGGCGGAGACTATCATGCGGGAGACAACGGTGTGATGAACGAGTTCCAGGCAACAACCGTCATGGTCGTGCTATTCACCTTGCGCTGCGTCTTGCCGGTCGTGGTTATGGCGGCCATCGCCTGCGGCATGAAGCGGCTGGTCAGGCATTGGGAGGTAGAGGATGTGGTTAGTGACATCCGTCATGCCTGATCAGTGACGATCATCGCTGGGAATTCATGCTCACTTGCCTATAATTTGTAAGGTATACTTTAAACCGCGACGACCGGGAAGTTCGACGTTTGCTTAGATTTATGTCCGATCGTCATGGAATGGAGTATAATTCGGTTCATGGCCGGTCATTATTCAGGCCGGTCCGATGACCTATGAACGCACAAGATAATCAACCCCTCTCTGAATCCGATAGCGCCGCCGGCGCGACGCCGGGCGAGCCTCGGGAAGTTCGCTGGACGGTCGTGGAAACGACGCCCGGCATCACCGTGGCGGAGATCATCGTCGGACGTTTGCAATCCGAGGGAATACCGGCGCGGGCCTGGCAAGAAGGCGCGGGAGAGGCCTTGGGGTTGCTTGTCGGCTTGCTGGGCATGGGCCACGTCGTCGTCCCCGAAGAGTACGCCGAGCAGGCGCGCGCCATTTTGGCCGAAGATCAATCCGTCATGGACGATGATCAATCCGACATGGATGATGATCAGTCCGATATGGATGAAGAAGAAGAGTAGTCATTCTCTTAATGGAGTGAAACTATGTCCGATCTCAGCTGGCAGAACAGCGATGAATCCCTGGTATTGGAGAAACCTCGCCGAAATCGATTGATGTTCGTCATCGGCGGTGTGTTGCTCTTGTCGGCCGTCGTCTTTCTGGTGGTCAACGCCATGAGCGGCAACACACAGCTCTATAAAACGGTCGATGAGTTTTACGCCGAGCAAGATCGGCTGATCGGCCGCGACCTGCGCGTCGCCGGTTGGGTGATTGGCGATACGATTCAGTACACCCAGATCGACGCCCGGAACTCCCGCCTGGAGTTCGATATCGTCGACAATCTGAACAACCCCGGACAGCGATTGCACGTTGTCGCCTTCAACGAGCCGAAGCCCGACCTGCTGCAGAACCAGGCCCAGGCTCTGGTGGAAGGCAAGGCAGATGCCAACGGCGTGTTCAATGCCAATCCCGGCGGGTTGATGCTGAAATGCCCGACCCGCTATGAGGAAATGGACCCCGCCGGCCACCCGGATTCAGTGCCGACATCCTAGAGGTGTCGCTGCCCTGAGATATGATCCCCTATCGGAAACCGGAACTGCGCAAGAGTTCCGGTTTCTAAATTAACGACAAGCCCATGATCGCCGATTTCGGTTATATAACGCTTTTCCTGGCCTTTTGCTGCGCGATCTACGCCGTCATCGCCGCCGCCTATGGGGCGCGCAAGGGCGACGACCGCTGGGTGCGCAGCGCCCGTAACGCCATCATCGCCACGTTCCCGCTTCTGTTGCTGGCGGCCGGGCTGATCATCACCGCCCTGGTGACCGGAGACTTCTCCATCGAATACGTCTCCCGCGTCAGCAGCCGGGGCATGCCCACCTATTTAAAGGTGACGGCCCTGTGGGGCGGCCAGGCCGGCTCGCTGCTGTTCTGGAACCTGTTGCTGTCGGCCTTCACGGCCGCGGCCATGCTCAGCAAATGGCGGCAGCAGAAAGAACTCATGCCTTATGTCATCATCGTCGCCGGCATGACGCAGATCTTCTTCCTGCTCCTTTCGACCTTCATCGAAGATCCGTTCACGCGCAACGCGGTCATCCCGCCCGACGGCCAGGGCCTCAACCCGCTTTTGCGCCATCCGGGGATGATCATCCATCCGCCGATGCTCTATCTCGGCTTCGTCGGCTTCACCATCCCCTACGCCTTCGCCATGGCTGCGCTGATGTCGAATCAGCAGAGCGACAACTGGATTCACACCACTCGCCGCTGGACGCTGGTGGCGTGGCTGTTCCTGGGGCTGGGCCTCATTCTGGGCGGCCGCTGGGCCTATGACGTGCTGGGTTGGGGCGGCTATTGGGGCTGGGACCCGGTCGAAAACGCCTCGTTCATGCCCTGGCTGGCCGGCACGGCTTTCCTGCACTCGGTAATGATCCAGGAAAAGATGCGCATGTTCAAGATGTGGAACATGTTCCTCATCGTGCTGACCTACTGTCTGGTCATCCTGGGCACGTTCATCGTGCGCAGTGGCGTCATCTCGTCGGTCCATTCCTTCGCCCAATCGGCCATCGGCCCCCTCTTCTTTGGGTTCATCGTGATCATGTTCATTTTCTCGGCTTACTGGATCACGAAACGGCGCGACAGCCTGCGTTCGGAGAACCAACTGGTCTCCTATCTCTCGCGCGAAGCGGCTTTCCTCTACAACAACTTCCTGATCCTGGCCATCCTGGCGGTGGTCTTTTTGTTCACCTACTACCCCATCTTCTCCGAACTGTTTACCGGAGAGAAAGGGTTTGTCGGGCCGCCCGTCTATGAGCGGGCGCTGGCGCCGCTGTTTGCCGCGCTGGTGATGCTGATGGGCGTTGCCCCGCTGACGATGTGGTATCGCACCAGCATCCAGCGCTTCGGCCGGGCCATTCTGTGGCCGGCGGTGGTGGCGACGGCGTTCATCGTGGCGCTGTTCATTTTCGGGGTTCGCCTGTGGCCGGCGCTGCTCGGCTTCTGGCTGGTCACCTTCTCAGCCATCCTGACGATCATGGAGTTCGTCAAGGGGACACGCGCGCGCATGCGCAAGGGCGAGGCCCCCTGGACGGCCTTCACCAATCTGATGGCGCGCAATCGCCGTCGTTATGGCGGGTACTGGATCCACATCGGCGTTCTGATCATGGCCTTCGGCATCGTGGCCGACGGTATCTATCAGACCGAGACGCAGCTACGACTGGTACGCGGCGAGAGCATCACCCTGGGGCAGTTCGAGATGCGGTTCAACGGCGTCAGCCGCTTCCCCGGAGCCGATGACCTGCTCATCACCCAGGCCGATGTTGACCTGTACAAGAATGGCCGGTTCGTTCGCAAGCTGACGCCGAAAATCGAGCTGTACCAGCGCACGCAGCAGCCGATGACCATCCCGTCGGCCCGGTCGACCATCACCGAGGACTTCTACGTCATCCTGGTCAACTGGGAGCCGACGAGCGCCGACGCGGCGACGTTCCGCATTTTCCTGAACCCGCTCATTAACTGGGTTTGGGCGGGCGGATTGGTGTTCGTCTTCGGCACGCTCATCGCCGCCTGGCCCGACCGCGAGAAAGCCCCGGCACGCGCACGCAAACCGGCGCCGGCAGTGGCAGGAGATTGAGTCAGCTACTATGAAGAATCACAAGATGTTTCGGGTCATCCTGCTGATCCTGTTGCTGGGTTTGCTGCCGGCGGCCGTTTATGCGCAGAGTGACCCGATCACCGACGATGAGGTGAATCAGGTCGCCAAGGACGTCTACTGCCCGGTATGCGAGAGCACGCCGCTGGACGTCTGCCCGACGGCCGCCTGCGCCGACTGGCGCGAGCTGATTCGCACCAAGCTGGCCGAGGGCCAATCGCGCGACGAGATTCTGGAATACTTCGCCCGCCAGTATGGCGATGGCGTGTTGTCCAATCCGCCGCGCCGCGGAGTTAACCTGATCATCTTGTGGGTATTGCCGGTGTTGGGTGTGCTGCTGGCGCTGCTGCTTTTCAGCCGCATGTTGCGCGGGCTGCGCGCGGCCGCGCCGCAATCGGCCGCGGCTCCTCCCCGACCCAAGTCCTCCACGGGCGACCCGACCCTCGACGACTACATCACGCGCATCGAAAAGGAGATCGAGGAGTAAATCAAAACCGACATTAACGGTGTGGACATTATGACCGATACAATTCAAACCGACGCCGCCCCCGAGAAAACCCGCCGTCCGTTTCGCTGGTCGATGGTCGCCCTGTGGGTGGCCGTCATCGCCATCCTGGCTGTGCTGGGTTGGGGGCTGGTCAACACCAACGCCACGCGGCCGGAAGTCGGCCAAAACGCGCCGAATTTCAATGTGGAGTTCTTCGACGGCTACGAGTGGGAGACTCGCTCCGTCTCCAGCCTGGCGGAGATGCGCGGCCATCCGGTGGTGCTCAACTTCTGGGCCTCGTGGTGTGTCGAGTGCCGCTACGAGACGGATGTGCTGGAGCAAGCCTGGCTCAAGTATCGCGACCAAGGGGTGGTCTTCGTCGGTGTGGCCTATGCCGACGTGGAGCCGAAATCCATCGCCTACATGAAAGAGTTCAACGTCACCTTCCCGCACGCGCCCGACCTGGGCACCGACATCTCGCAGGATTACGAGATCACCGGCGTGCCGGAAACATTTTTCATCGACAAGGACGGCCTCATTCGACATGTCCAAATCGGTGCGGTCAATCAGCAGATGCTGGACACCCTGATCCCGCAGATGCTGGCCGACTAATCGGGAGCATTATTTGTGAGTTCATTTCTGGCGAGTTTGACCATCGGTTCCATCCTGCTGGGCGCGGCGCTGCTGCTTATCGTCGCGCTGTTTCTGGCTCGGCCGTTCGCCATGCCCGAGGACGAAGAGAAGCGCGTCGACCGAGAGGAGGTCGACGGCCTCCTGCTGCGCAAGGAGGCGCTCCTGCGCGATATTCGCGAGCTGGACGACGATTACGAGTCGGCCAAGGTCGCGCCGGAGCTTTACATGCGCACGCGGCCGCAGATGGTGAGGCAGGCGGCCGTCCTCATGAAGCAGCTTGACGAGCACGGCTACGTCGCGCCGGAAGGCGTTCCCGATGCCGGCGCCGACGCCCGGATCGAGGCGGCCGTTCGCCGTCTGCGCACCCCCCAACAACTCGATGACGAGATGGAGGCGGCGATCCGGCGCGCACGCGCGGGGACGGGTGACGCGGTGGTCGCCACGACGGTTGTCGCCACGACGGTTGTCGCTACGACCGTTGTGGCGAGCGCGGCAAGCAATGGCGGCCCTCGCTATTGCCCCCAGTGCGGCCGTCGGGTCGAGTCCGACGAACGTTTCTGCCCCAAGTGCGGCCGCAATCTTGTTCAGGAACACAAACCCTCTCAGGCCGCCGGCGCCTGAGCGATACGGCAATACCATCCTATGAATCCTTTTTCACCCCTGGCCGACAAGCGCCGGCTCATCCCGTTTGCGCTGCTTGTGATCACCGTTTTTACCATATTTCTGTCATTGCCGCGCGCGGGCGAGGCTCAGGACCCGGTGCTGCCGCCAACCCCGCCCGAGGCGTTGCCCGGCCTGGAGCTTTTCGCCCAGCGTTGCGCCAATTGTCACGGCGAAAGTGGCCAGGGCGACGGCGCGCTGATCGAGCAGATGGGGGCGACGATGGCTCCCATGCCCTTCAACGCGGACTACATTCGCGCGACGATGCCGTCGACCATGTTCCGGCAGATTACCGACGGTGAGGCGGCCGTGGGCATGCCGCCTTTCGGTGACGCCAGCAGCAGCCCCATCGACGAAGCGGGCCGCTGGAATCTGGTGGCGGCCGTCTACAGCCTGGCCACGCCGGCCGAAGATATCGCCGCGGGGCGCGCCATCTACGAGGCCCAATGCGTCGCCTGTCACGGACCGACGGGCGCGGGCGACGGTCCCGACGCGACGTCCACGGAGCCGGTCGCCGGGCCGTTGAACGACCTCACCTTCTGGTTCAACCGCAGCAATGAGACGGTTTACGACGAGTTGTCTTCGGGCGCGATCGCGACCCATTCCTTCAAGCTTGAGGAAGCTGAATTGCGCCAGGTGATCGACTTCGCCCGCACGTTCAGCTATGCCTATGCCGACCCGGCGGAACTCAACGCCCCCATCCCGGAAGGTATTATCTTCGGCACGCTGGCCAACGGCACGACCGGCGAGAGGATGGCCGAGGCCGAGGTATCATTGCGGGCATTCACGCCCGATTTCGCCGAGACGCTGACCCTGACGACCACGACCGACATCGAGGGCAACTTCCGGTTTGATGTGACCGAGGTGCCGCCCAGCTGGATTTTCATTGCCCGAGCCACATTCGACGATCTGAACTTCAGCAGCGGGGCCAACCAGCTCGACCGGAGCAACGCGACGCTCGAGATGCCCATCACCGTCTATGATCGGTCCACCGACTCCTCCGGCATCTCCATCGCTCAGCTGCATGTCGTCCTCGATTTCGCCGCCGATCGGGTCCAGGTGAACCAGCTCTATATTGTCAACAACGGCTTGAAAGCGGTCTACGTCGGGCCGACCGGCGATCCGGCTCAGGGGGTCATCGAGGTGGCGTTGCCCGAGGGAGCCGAAAATGTGGCTTTCTCGCGCTCCTTCGGTTCGATGAATTCGTTCATCCCGGCCACCGACTTCGTGCAGACGGAACGCGGCTGGGCCGATCCGTTGCCCCTGCGGCCGGGCGATAACGCCTTGACGATGCTGGTAAGCTATGAATTGCCCTATACCAGCGGCATGCGAATCGCCCACCCCATCTTCTACCCGACGGCGACCAGTACGATTATCCTGCCCGATGTCGGCGTGTCGGTCACCAATGCACCGTGGGTGGAGCAGCCGATGCAATCCTTCGGCCAGGGGCAGACCTTCCGCAACTACAGCGGTCCGGGCGTGCCTGTGGGCGAGACGATCAAGATCGATTTGGAGGGACGGCCGAGCGCCGTGACTGATGCGACCGGCGCGACGGTCGTGAACCGCAACCAGACGACGGAGTTAATCATCGGCGGCGCGGCCTTGCTGCTGGCGGCCGTGGGAGGCGTGTTTATCTGGCGAGCGTGGCAGAAGCGTGCAGCCAATGACGAGGAGTGGGAGGGAGAGGTCGAGACGGCCGTGGCCATGCCGCCGTCATCGGCCGAGGCCGATCAGTTATTGCAGTCTATCGCCGATCTGGATGACGCCTTTGAAGCCGGAAAGCTGGATGAGGCCGCCTATCAGGCCCAGCGGACCGAACTGAAGCAACGGCTGACGGCTATCTGGGGCGACGGCCGCTGATCGACCATGCACAAATTCGTTGTCATCTACTACCGCGTCGACGATGAGACGACGCTTGAGGAGTTCTTCAACACCACCCATATGCCTTTGGCGGAGGCCCTGCCCGGGTTGCGACGGTTCGAGGTCAGTCGCATCCTCTTGCAGCCTTTCGGGCAATCCCGCTTTCATTTGATGGCCGAGGCCTATTTTGACGACGAGCAAGCCTGGCTCCAGGCGCAGATGTCGGAAACGGGCACCGCCCTGATGAACGCGCTCAAGCCGTGGGCGGAGAACAAGCTCATCGCGTGGTTTTACGCGGATTCGTTTGGGGAGGATAAATAGGGAGTTTCCCTATATTTCACCAGAATTAGTTTCAGGAGGCCCGCAGATACTCTCAGCGGGCCTCCTATCTGACCTGCTTCAAATCGATATTGTCTTACTGCCCCTTAATCGCCGTCCACATCTCGTCATAGATGAAGATCGCGTCGCCCAGGTCGGTCAGCCATTCCAGTTTGGCGGCGACTTCCGGCGGGGGATAGATGCCGGGGTTGTTGAGGATCTCGGGATCGATGAACTCCTTGGCCGCCTCATTGGCGCTGGGGTAGTAGGTGAAGTTGGTGATGGCCGCGGCGACCTGAGCCTCCATCAGGTAATTCATGAAGTGCAGCGCGGTCTCGATTCGCTGGCTGTTGGCCGGGATGCAAACGTTATCGGCAAAACGAACCGCGCCTTCTGTCGGCACCGTGAAGAGCCAGTTGCCCGTGCCGGTCTCCTCGTCATAGGTGTTCCAGTAGGCCTGGGCCGCGTCGCCACTCCAGGCGTGGGACAGGACGATCTCATCGCTCTCCATCAAGGTGCTGTAGTAGTCCTCGCTGTTGAAGGTCTTCCACATCGGTTTGGCCTGCAGAATCAGATCGCGGGCCGCTTCCAGGTCGGCGCGATCGGTTGAATTGGGCGAGTGGCCCAGATAGAAGAGCGCGGCGGCCATCAGTTCGCGCTGGTCATTGAGGACGTTGATCCCCTCGTCCGCGTACTGCGCCATGACATCCTTGTCGAAGATATAAGCCCAGCTATTGGGCGGGCCGGCCTCAAAGGCCGGATTGCCGTCCCGATAGGCGATGCCGGTCATGCCCCATTGGTAAGGCACGCAATGGGCGTTGCCGGGGTCATAGGGCGGGTTCTTGAACGCCTCGTCGATGTTGGCAAAGTTCGGCAGGGATTCGGCGTCGATTTCCGCCAGCAAACCCAACTCGATCATCTGAACGACCATATAGTCGGACGGGAAGATGACGTCGTAGCCGCTCGCGCCCGCCTGCAGTTTGGTCAGCAGGTCTTCATTTGAGGCGTAGGTGTCATAGATGATCTCGACACCGTACCGCTCGGTGTAGTCGGCCAGCACTTGCTCGTCGATATAGTCGGCCCAGTTGTAGACGCTGAGCTGTGGGGCGAGCTGAACCTCGCCCGAGCCGGTCTCGGCCGCGGGGGCATCAGTGGCCGAAGCGCCGGGGCCGCCGGCCGGGCCGCCGCCGCAAGCGACGGTCAGCAACCCGATCATAATCATCAAACCAATGAACTTCTTCATTCTTTTTTCCTCATTCGTAATTCGTAATTTATTATCACTTTCGCTGGATCAACAGCGAAATCACCACCAGCACCGTCGAGCCCAGCAGCATGAGCGTCGAGATAGCGTTGACCTCCGGCGTGACGCCGAACTTGATCATCGAATAGACGCGCACCGGCAGTGTGGTGGATCCCGGCCCGGCGACGAAGAAGGTGATGACGAAATCATCGAGCGACAGGGTGAAGGCCAGCAGCGCCGCGGAGACGATGCCCGGCATCAGGATGGGCAGGGTGACGCGGCGGAAGGTCGTCCAGGTGTCGGCCCCCAGGTCGGCCGCGGCTTCTTCCAGCGACTTGTCCATCTCCGCCAGGCGCGCCCGCACCACCACGGCCACAAAGGAGATGTTGAACGCGATATGGGTCACCAGGATGGTGTAGCGGCTGAGCGGCACGGCGAAGGTGACGAAGAACAGCAGCGTCGACAGGGCCATGACGATGTCGGGGATGATGATGGGCAGATAGAGGGCCGTGTCGAACGTCAGGCGGCCGCGGAAGCGATAGCGTTCCAGGGCCATCGCCGCCATCGTGCCCAGCACGGTGCTGATGAGTGTCGACCAGATCGCCACCCACAGGCTGACGCGAAACGCATTGATGAGCAACTTGTCGCCCAGCAGCTCGGCATACCAGCGGGTGCTGAACCCGGTCCAGACGCCGACGTTGCGCGAGCCGCTGAAGGAGTAGATGACCAGGATGATGATCGGCAGATAGAGGAACAGGAAGATGCCAATCGCCAGCCAGTTCAGGGCGCGACTGTTGAAAGACGCCCGGGCGTGGTCTCGTGGCGCGCGGCGTGAACGGCGAGCGTCGGATGGCGACGGGGATACGGAGAGGGATGCGTTGGTTGTGGTCATTGATCCAGCATCCCCTGGGCCGCCGTCATCTCCGCCAAGGGATCATCCTCGGTCGACACGCGGAAATAGACGATTGTCGCCGCCAGCATGACGGCCATCATGATGAAGCTGATGGCTGAGCCGAACGGCCAGTCGCGAACGGTCATGAACTGTTGCTGAAGCAGGTTGCCCAGCAGGGCGACCTTGGCCCCGCCCATCAGGTCGGGCGTGACGTAGGCTCCCAGCGAGGGGATGAAGACGATGATCGACCCGGCGATGATGCCCGGCAGGGACAACGGCAGCAACACGCGGCGGAAGCTCTGACGGCGTCCGGCATACAGATCGGATGCCGCTTCCAGCAATGACCAGTTCACCTTCTCCAGATTGGTGTAGAGCGGCAGGACCATGAATGGCAGGTAGCCGTAGAACAGGCCCAGCAACACGGCCGGGAAGTTATAGAGCAGCGGCAGCTTCTGCGACGTGGCCGCGGCCAGCCAGTCAAACAGCGGCGAGACCTCGGCCAGCCGCACGGCCTGCTCATGGAGCGTCATGGTCCAGAAGTTGTTGATCAGCCCCGAATCGCGCAGGATGAGCATCCAGGCGTAGGTGCGCACCAGGAAATTGGTCCAAAACGGGATCATCACCAGAAAGATGAGGATGTTGCGATGGTTGGCCGGTTGCCGGGCGATCCAGTAGGCGAACGGGTAGCCGAAGAGCAGGCAGATGATGGTGTTGAGCAAGGCCAGCCAGATGGAGCGGCCGAAGATGCGCAGGTAGATGAATTCCCCGCCGATGCGGCTGAAGATGCGGCCGTAATCGTTGAAGTAGGCGCCCAGATTGCCCGGATCGAAGGCCGGATAGGTGACCGTGCCCAGCCGGGAGCGTTCGCCCAGACTGACGACAAAGACGATCGCCAGCGGGATGATGAAGAAGATGAGCAACCAGTAGGCCGACGGGAAGGCCATCGACCAGGCGGCTTGCCGGGTCAGCAAGAGCAAGGCCATGCCGCCCAGCCCGACGAGCACAACCGCGCCGTAGAACTCCCCGACCAGCAGATAGTAGCCGAGGCCGGTCGCCAGGGTGACGGCCGCGGCGGCGAGACCCAACGGCCGCGCCCGGCTTGTCTCGCGCCAGAGTCCCAGCCCGGCGGCGAGGCTGAGCGCCAGCAACGCCCCATAGACGACATAGGCGATGACCGGCGACCAGTTGGCCAACGCCAATTCGACGGCCAGCGGCTGCCAGTTGATGATGCTAAAAGTTGCCCAGCGAACAAGAAGGGAGAGCCAGAGGAGAGCCTGAACCAAATTGACGACGGCGGCGGCGCGGAGGAAGGGGTCGTGACTGCGTGTCAGGGAGGGGATCGGTGATGTGATTCGCGGGCTCAACCCGGTGTCATTCGTGACAGCCATCGGCTCCTCCTGCTGTTTCGGACTCGGCGGCCGCCGGCGTGGTGTCTGCAATCCTTTGTTGACATAAGCATCCTCGCTAAATAATCAAGCCTTGAACAAAGCGGATCGATCTTCCAAAATCGTCTGAATTCCTCTGTTTAGTCCGTCAAAATCTGCGCGTTCTCGGCCGCCCACTGCACGTAGACCTGACTGCCCACGTCGAACGGCATGTCATAGCGCGAGCCGTAGTTTTGCTGGCGGACGACGAGCGACGCCCCGCCTTCCAGCGTGACCCGAAAGCGCGTGTCCGTGCCGATATAGAACGCTTCCTCGAGTTTGCCGTTGAGCACGACGTTCTCCGGTTCGGCCAGCAGGAACTCTTTCATGTCCACCGCGCCGGGCAGCTTGGCCCCCAGGATGCGCTCCAGCTCTTCGGCTTCCAGACCGCTCTCGGCCTTCAGTACGTCCACCTTGCCCTGCGGGTAGAGGTTGATGCGCTCCGGCCGGATGGTTAGCGTAATGGTCTGGCCGAGGCGCAGGTCGTGGCCTTCGTTGGCGGCCAGCACCCGGACGCCGCCCTGGAGGGTCACCATCGGGTAATCGTCTTCTGTCTCCAGCCGGGCGACCGTGGCCGGCAGAAAGTTCGTTTCGCCGATGAAGTCGGCGACGAAGCGATTGGCCGGCTTCTCGTAGACGTCATGCGGGGAGCCGACCTGCTGCAAGACGCCCTCGCTCATGATGCCGATGCGGTCGGACATCGTCATCGCTTCTTCCTGATCATGGGTGACATAGATGAAGGTGATGCCGACCTCGCTCTGGATGTGCTTAAGCTCGATCTGCATCGCCCGGCGCAGCTTCAGGTCCAGCGCGCCCAGCGGCTCGTCGAGGAGCAGCACCTGCGGCCGATTCACCAGCGCGCGCGCCAGAGCCACCCGCTGCTGCTGGCCGCCGGATAGCTGGCGCGGCTTGCGGTCGGCGTGTTGTGGCAGGCGAACCAGTTCCAGAGCCTCGGCCACACGTCGTTTTATCTCCGGCGCGGCTACCTTTTGCATCTCCAGCCCAAAGGCCACGTTCTGGGCGACGGTCATGTGGGGGAAAAGGGCGTAGTTCTGGAAGACGGTGTTGACCGGGCGACGATGGGCGGGGACGCCCTCGACACGGTGGCCGCCGATGAATATCTCGCCCTCGGTCGGCAGCTCAAACCCGGCGATCATGCGCAGGGTGGTCGTCTTGCCGCAGCCGCTCGGCCCGATGAGCGAAAAGAACTCGCTATCGCGAATCTCCAGGTCGAGATTATCGACGGCCGTGTAATCGCCGAAGCGTTTGGTGATGTTGCGCAATTCCACGCGGAACGAATCTGTCATAGCCTGTCCCTACAGATCTCGCGGGATTCAGCAAATCCCGAGTCCACAAGGCGATCGATGCGAAAAAAAAGCCCGGCGCCGATCGCCCGTTTGGTCAATCATCGCCAGAACCTTATGCTGTACGTATTTGCAGTCGCCCATCCGGCTCTCCTCGGGGAGCAGATTCGTCCGAGGGCGACTCGCGCACTTTTAATCAGGACTTTACATTACTACGATTATACTAAATTGACAATGTGAGAAGCAGTCGTTTGTCGCTTTTCGCCAAACAGGATGACCGGGCAATTTGTCGAAAAGCGACCGTCGTGCTATACTATTGTTTACAACATTCTGGAGATACTGATCGACGGAAAAGTGGGCCACCCCACTTTTTTTGTTACTTAGGCAGGAGATTCCGTCCGCGAAGTGACGGATAAAAACAGAACAGGTTGGAACAGATTCCATGAAAAGCGAATTTATCCTGGCTTTCAACGAAATATGTGAGTCACGGGGCCTCCCCAAAGAGGACGTCTTCGAAGCGCTGAAGACGGCCCTTGTTTCCGCCTACCGGCGCGACGCGAACCTCAGCAGCAATCAGGCGGTGACGGTTGAGATCGACCCGCGCACGGGCGATCCGACCATCTTCACCGAGAAAGAGGTTGTGGACGATGTGCTCGACAACCGCACCGAGGTCACCTTGACCGCAGCGCGCAAGGAGGGCCATACCGACGCTCAGTTGGGCGATGTGGTGATGGTCGACAGCACTACCGAGAGTTTTGGCCGCATCGCCGCCCAGACCGCCAAGCAGGTCTTGCTCCAGCGCGTCCGCGAGGCCGAGCGCGAGCACCTGTTCGAGGACTTCTCCGGCCGCGAGGGCGAGCTGGTGAACGGCACGGTGCAAAGCATCAGCGGCCAGCATATCACCATCGGCCTGGGCCGGACGGAAGCGATCCTGCCCAAGAGCCAGCAGGTTCAGGGCGAGCGCTACCGGGCGCATGACAAGATTCGCGTCTACGTCCTGGAGGTTCGTCGCACCAGCCGCGGCCCGCAGATCGTCGTCAGCCGTAACCATCGTAACCTGTTACGTCGCCTGCTGGAACTGGAAGTGCCGGAGATCTACAACGGTCAGGTGGACATCAAGAGCATCGCTCGCGAGGCGGGCCAGCGCTCCAAGGTGGCTGTGCAGGCGCTCCAGCACGGGGTCGACCCGGTTGGCGCGTGCGTCGGCATGCGCGGCGTCCGCATCCAGAGCATCGTGCGCGAACTGAACGACGAGAAGATCGACGTCATCGAATGGGACGGCGACCAGCGAGTGTTCATCGCCAAGGCGCTCAGCCCGGCGCGTGTCTCCCATGTCTTCCTGGAAGAGCACCCGGAAGAGGGCAAGACGGCCGTGGTTATCGTGCCCGACGACCAACTGTCGCTGGCTATCGGCCGCGAGGGACAAAACGCCCGCCTGGCCGCCAAGCTGACCGGCTGGCGCATCGATATCAAGAACCTGACCGAGGCGGCCTCGGAGTCACTCGATAATCTGCATCACCCGGCGGTCGATCCGCGATTGGCCAAGGATGAAACTTTCCTGAGCCAGATTCGCAATATTCTGGACAAGAAGCAGGTGGGCCGCCCGATCACGGCCGAGGATTACCTCACGCTCGATCGGCTTGTGGCCGGCGTCGAGGGCCGCATCATCGCCCAACGCGCCGAGAAGCATGAAGTGGTGCGCAAGGAACGCGCCGAGATGCGCAAGCGCGTGCCCGACGAAGCCTGGCAGCAACCGCTCGATGTGCTCGACCTGCCCGGCCGTATCCACAACCTGTTGCTGGATACGAACGTCAATACCGTGGGCGACCTGATCTACATTCTGGAGATGGGCGACGACTACTTCCTGAAACTGCGCGGGCTGGGCGAGAAGGCCCTGGAGACGGTGAAGGAGACGCTGGGGGCCTATCAGGCCGAACAGATCGCCGCCGTGATGGCCGCGGAAGCGGCTCAGGCCGAGGAAGGCGTCATCGTCGAGGAAGTGCCGCTGGAGGAGCGCGTTGTCGAGGACGAGGACATGGCTACGGCCGTGCCCGATCCGGACTTCGCCGAGGCGGATTTCCAAACCCTTCTGGAAGATGAAGGCGTCGATGAAGATGAGCCGGAGATCGCCGGGGTGATCGAGATGGAAGATGTGGAGCCGGAAGTCGAGGAGATGCTGGCGCCCATCGATGACCTGTCGAAGTCGATCTTCACGGAAGAGCCGAAACCCGTCAAGACGGAGCGCAAGAAGAAGCCCTCGGTTGTCGTGGTTCGGCCCACGACCGAGGAAACGGCGGCCGAAGAAGAGGCTAAGCGCAAGAAGCGCAAGGGCCAGCCGCTGGTTTATAACGAAGAGTTGGATCAGGTCGTCGTCGATCGCAAGCGCAAGGGCGGCAAACTTACCGACCAATGGACGGACGAGGACGTCGATATCGACTTTTAGCAAGCGGACATGAAAGAGAAGCAGCCAGGACGCCGGAAGCATGTTCCCCAGCGGACGTGCGTCGTCTGCCGCGGTCAGTTCGACAAGCGGCGACTGACGCGCATCGTCCGTACTCCGGACAGCGGTGTCCTGATTGACCCGACAGGTAAGCGTAGCGGCCGCGGCGCGTATTTATGTGATCAATCGGCGTGTTGGGACAAGGTTATCCGGCACCCGGCTATTTTAAATCAGGCGCTCAATGCGCAGTTGACCGATGAAGAGCTGGCGGCCATCGCCGCCGATCCTCGCCGGCCGGTGATACAGCCGGCCTGATCCGGGGATGCATTCAAACGGATAATAACGACGTTAAGCACGCGGCAAGGCGGATAGTATGGCAGAGACAAAGACAGTAATTGAAGTACCGGCGTTCCTGACGGTTCGCGAGTTGGCCTCGATGATGGGCGACAGCCCGATCAATGTCATCAAGGAGTTGATGGCCAACGGCATCATGGCCAACATCAATCAGCAGATTGATTTCGACACGGCCGCCATCGTCGCCGGGGAAATGGGGTTCGACGTCGTTCCCTTTCAGGAGGCGCCGTCCGAGGCGGCCGTTGAAGGCGAGGAAAAGACCGGCTGGCGCAAGGTGCTGGCCGACGAGCGCACCACCGATCTGGTGCCGCGGCCGCCCATCGTCACCATGCTGGGCCATGTCGACCACGGCAAGACGTCGCTGTTGGACCTCATCCGTCAGACGCACGTGACCGAGGGCGAGGCCGGCGGCATCACCCAACACATTGGCGCTTACCAGACGGTCAAGGATGGCCGGCTGATTACCTTCCTGGACACGCCGGGTCATGAGGCCTTCACCGCCATGCGCGCCCGCGGGGCGCAGGCCACCGACATCGCCATTCTGGTCGTCGCCGCCGATGACGGTGTCATGCCCCAGACCCGCGAGGCGGCCGACCACGCTCGCGCCGCTGGTGTGCCCATCATCGTCGCCCTCAACAAGATCGATCTGGCCGGGGCGCGCCCCGACCGGGTGAAGCAGCAACTGGCCGAGATGGGCCTTGTGCCCGATGACTGGGACGGCGACACGATGGTGATTCCCGTCTCGGCGCGCGAAAATTTGGGCATTGATGACTTGCTGGAGGCGGTGTTGCTGACGGCCGAAGAGGTCAACCCGCGCGCCAATCCCAAGGCTCCCGCCTCGGGCACGGTGCTGGAAGCCAAGATCGAGCGCGGCAAGGGCATCATGACCACCGTTCTCGTCCAGAACGGCACGCTGAACCTGGGCGATACCTTGCTGGTGGGCGAGCATTACGGCCGGATCAAGGCGATGTTCGACTATAACGGGCGGCGCGTCAGCGAGGCAGGGCCTTCCACACCGGTCGCGGTATCGGGACTGGACGGCATCCCCCAGGCGGGCGAGCAGTTCACCGTCGTCGAGAGCGAAAAGGTGGCTCGCAAGGTGATTGAGGATGCCCGCGAGGCAGCCCGCACGACGCCCACGTCTCAAGGTCGGGCGACCACGCTGGATGAATTCTTCGCTCGCTTGCAGGAAGGCGAGACCAAGACGCTCAACCTCATCGTCAAGGCCGACGTGCAAGGCTCGCTGGAGCCAATCGTCACTTCTCTGGAGCGGCTGAACGGTGGAGAAGTCGAACTGGCGATATTGCGCGCGGCCACCGGTCCCATCACCGAGAGCGATGTGATGCTGGCCTCGGCCTCCGACGCCATCATTCTGGGCTTTAACGTGGAAGCCGACCCCATCGCCCGTAACTCGGCGGCCGTCGAGGGCGTGCAGATTCGATCCTATCAGATCATCTACAAGCTGTTTGAAGATGTCGAAAAGGCGATGAAGGGCATGCTGGCCCCGACCTACGAGGATGTCGTCATCGGCCGCGCCGAAGTGCGCCAGGTGTTCAAGATTCGCGGTGTCGGCGCTATCGCCGGGAGCTACATGCGGACGGGCGAGGCACGACGTAACGCCAAGGCTCGCGTCATTCGCAACAGCCGCCTGATGCACAGCGGCCCGGTCAGCAGTCTGAAGCATCTGCAGGACAATGTACGCGAGGTCAAGTCCGGCTTCGAATTTGGCGTCAGCATCGAAGGCTGGAACGATTTTCAGCCGGGAGACATCATCGAATTCTTTGTCGTCAAGCAGGTTGAGATCTAACGATGAGCAAGATTAGGCAGGAGCGGGCGGCCGAACAGATTCAGGTCATCCTTAGCGAGCTGTTTCTGCGCGAGGTGGCCGACCCTCGTCTGGACGGCGTGACCGTGACCGAAGTGACGATCGACCGCGAACTGAAATACGCCAATATTTATGTCAACGCGCTGGGCGATGACGACCGCGAGGCGGAAGTCATCGCCGGGCTGGAGAGCGCGTCGGGCTATCTCCGGGGGCAGATCGCCCAACGGATCGACCTCCGGACCGCGCCGATCCTCCGTTTCCACTGGGACCCGCGCTTCCGCTACGTCGAAGAGATCAACGAATTGCTGGACAGCCTTGATATCAGCCCCGCCCCGGGGGCGGACGAGCCAAAGGGCGACGAATAAGCCTGTGATCCGGTTCGCCATCGAAAAAGCCGCCCGGGTATTGGTCATCACCCACGTCGATCCCGATGGGGATGCGATCGGGTCGCTGACGGCGGTGGGCCAGGGATTGCAGCAATTGGGGAAGCGCGTCACGCTGGTTTGTGATGACGGTGTCCCGGCGCGGTTTCATGACCTGCCGCTGGCCGGGGAGGTTCGGCGCGCTCCTAATCCCGACGTCACCTATGATCTCATCATCGCCGTCGATTGCGCCGATGAGTCGCGCATGGGTTGGGCTTATGACCGCTTGCAGGAGCCGAAGCCAACCCTGGCCAATATCGACCACCACGTCACCAACACCAAATTTGGCGCGTTCAATATCATCGATTCCGATGCCAGTTCGACGGCCGAGGTTCTGCATCGCTTTCTGCCCGAGATCGGCGTGGAGATGACCACGGGGATCGCCGAGAGCTTGTTGACCGGCATCATCACCGATACGATGGGATTTCGCACCTCGAACGTGACGGCGGCCACGCTGCGGGCGGCGGCCGATCTCGTCGATACCGGAGCCGATATCAGGGAAATCTCGCTGCAAACGTTGTACCGGCGGCCATATATTACGGCTCAGATGTGGGCCATCGGCCTGGCCGGCATGAAGCTGGAGGATGGCCTGATCTGGACGACCATCTCGCGCGCGGATTTGCATAGCCTTGGTCTGGAGCGTCCGTCCAGCAGCTCCGGCCTGGTCAACTTCCTGCTGGATATCGACACGACGGTGATGGCCGCGGTGCTGACCGAGATGGCCGACGACACGGTGCGCGTCACCATGCGCTGCCAGCCGCCCTACAACGTCGCCACGGTGGCCGGGCAATTTGGCGGCGGCGGTCATGCGCTGGCCGCGGGCTGCTCGATCGACGGCTCGCTGCCGGATGCCGAGGCGCGACTGGTGGCCGCCTGCCACGACGCCATCCGGCGTGCCCAATCAACCCCGATCTCTCTTTCCTCGTGAGCCTCTCCGGTTTCATCGTCATCGATAAACCCGTCGGCCCAACGTCCCACGATGTCGTTGGGCGTGTGCGTCGCCTGTCGGGGGTTCGGCGCGTGGGGCACGCGGGCACGCTCGA
>CAZZJN010000023.1:21517-30629 GCA_964654505.1 uncultured Ardenticatenaceae bacterium
GCGTCATCGGGGACCTATATTCGCTCGCTGGCGCACGATTTGGGGCAGGCTCTTGGCCCGGGAGGGCATATCACGGCCTTGCGACGTACGGCCGTTGGAGAGTTTACGGCGGTCGAGGCGGTGGCCCTCGATGCGCTGACGCCCGAGAATGTCGCCGGGTTCCTTCGGCCGCCGGAGATGGCCGTGGATCATCTGCCGCGAGTGGCTTTTAATGAGGAGGAGGCGGCGCGGCTGGGGAACGGCCGTCGGGTAGCCGCGCCGGATGATGCCGTTCCGGGCGAGGCGGCTGCCTTCGGGCCGGGCGGGCGCTTTCTGGGCATCGTCACGGTCGAGAGTGGTGAGTGGCGGCCGCGCAAGATGATCGCCGGGGCGGCTGAATAGCCTCGCGTTGTCCGTGCGGATTGCCCTCGCTATCATCTGCCACCCATGCCGCGGTTTTGATACAATCATCCTCGACGGCCGCGACAGACGGCGCGGCTCCATGCAGAAAAGATATGACTCATTCCTACATTCGCGTCACCCATCTTCACGAAGTCGATCACAAACAACCCACCTATGTCGCCATCGGCTCCTTCGACGGCGTTCACCGGGGCCACCAGGCGTTGTTGCGCCGGATGGCGGCCCGGGCGCGCGAGGCGGGCATGCGCACGGCCGCGTTGACCTTCTTCCCGCACCCGCGGCGGGTCTTGCGGACGTTGCCGCCGCGCTTCTATCTGACGACGCTGGACGACCGCGTGCGTCTGATAGCCGAGCAGGGCATCGACCTCATCATCACCCATCCGTTCGATGACGAAGTGCGCCGGATTCGCGCGGCCGATTTTGTCGATCAGCTCCTCGACACGCTGGATATGAAACAGCTCTGGGGCGGCAATTTCGCCTTTGGCTACAATCGCGAGGGAGATGTCCCGTTTTTGCGGCGGCAAGGAGAGGTGAAGGGCTTCACCGTGGAGACGCTGGATGAGCCGGTGAATTGGAACGGGGAGCTTGTCAGCAGTCGTCGCATCCGTCAATCGCTGGAGGAAGGCGATATGGCCGACGTGAACGGCTGCCTCGGCCGTTACTATTGCGTGCGCGGGCCGGTGGTGAAGGGCGACCAGCGCGGCCGGACGATCGGTTTTCCGACGGCCAATCTGGCGGTGTGGGACGAGCTGCTGCTGCCGGCCAACGGGGTCTACGCCACCTACATCTGGCTGGGCGACAAACGCCACCGGGCGGCCACCAACGTGGGCACGCGGCCGACCGTGGATGGCCTGAAGCTGACCGTGGAAGCCCACATCCTCGACTTCGATGCCGATATCTATGGCGAAGACGCGCGGCTGGAGTTCGCGCACCGCATCCGGCCGGAACTGAAGTTTAGCGGACTGGATGAATTGAAGTCACGGATAGCGGCCGATGTAGCGACTGTTCGAGCAGAACTGCCCCTTTAGCGATTAACAAAACGATCTCATAATCTGTCGAATCTGCAGACGGGTTTTCCCCGCGTGGACGATCTGCGGATTCCTTTTCTATTCAGGAGTAATCCATGACCGAGTTAACCTATGGCTTTGAGTTTGTTCGCGAGGAGACTATCCCCGAACTCAACACGCGGGCACGCATCTGGCGGCACGTCAAGACCGGCTCGCAACTGCTGTCGCTGGAGAACGATGACGAAAACAAGGTCTTCGGCATCACCTTCCGCACCCCGCCGGCCGACTCTACCGGCCTGCCTCACATCCTGGAGCATGTCGTCCTGGCCGGATCGCACAAGTTCCCGCTGAAAGATCCGTTCTTCGAGCTGGTGAAGGGGTCGCTGGCCACATTCGTCAACGCCATGACCTTTCCCGACAAGACCGTCTATCCCGCGGCCAGCACCAACCTGCAGGACTTTTACAACCTGCTCGACGTGTACGCCGATGCGGTGTTCCATCCCCTGTTGTCGCCCGAGAAACTGGCGCAGGAGGGATGGCATTACGAACTGGAATCGGCCGACGCTCCCCTGACGTTCAAGGGCGTCGTCTTTAACGAGATGAAGGGTGCCTATTCATCACCCGACAATCTGCTCGGCCGCTACAGCCAGCAAGCCACCTTCCCCGACAACACCTATGGGGTGGATTCCGGCGGCGACCCGGCGTCGATTCCCGACCTGACCTACGAGCAGTTCAGGCACTTTTACGAAACGCACTACCATCCGTCCAACGCGCTGATTTTCTTCTATGGCGACGACGATCCCGCCGAACGGTTGCGACGCATGGACGGCTATCTGTCGGAGTTTGACGCCATTGAGCCGGATAGTGAGATCGCCCTCCAGCAGCCCTTCGACGCGCCGCGGACGGACCGTTTCCCGTATGGCGTGGGCGCGGCCGAGGATGGGGACGAGGACGCGGCCGACGATAAATCCTATGTTGAAGTGAACTGGATGTTGCCGGAGTACAAGGATACGACGCTGGTGATGGCGCTTGAGGTCCTGTCCTATGCGTTGCTGGATACCCCGGCCTCGCCTCTGCGCAAGACGCTCATCGACTCCGGCATGGGAGAGGATGTATTGGGCGGGCTGTCGTCCTATACGCGGCAGATGACCTTCTCGGCCGGTCTGAAGGGGCTGGCTCCGGGCGATGTGGACAAGGTGGAGCCGCTCATTCTGGACACGCTGACCGCGCTGGCTCGCGACGGGATCGATCCGGAGATGATCGCCGCGTCGCTCAATACGATTGAGTTCTATCTCCGCGAGAACAACACCGGCAGCTTCCCGCGCGGGCTGGCCCTGCTCATGCGTGCGCTGGGTACGTGGGTTTATGGCGGCGATCCCCTGGCCCCGCTGAAGTATGAGGCCCCATTGGCGGCGGTGAAGGCCAACATGGCGGCCGAACCGGACTATTGGCAGTCGCTCATCCGTACCTATTTGCTGGATAATCCTCACCGGGTTACCGTCATCCTGGAGCCGGACGCGGAACTGAACCGTCGGCTGGAGCAGGAGGAGCGCCGGCGGCTGGATCAGGCTCGTGCAGCGATGGATGACACTCAGGTGCAGGCGGTCATCGAGAACGCCCGGCAGCTGAGCGAGCGACAAAACACCCCCGAGACCCCGGAAACGCTGGCGATGCTGCCCAGCCTGAAGCGGAGCGATCTGGACCCTCATTACAAGCCGATCCCGGTGGCCCTGGAGGAGATGGCCGGGGCGCGCGTGCTGCACCATGACCTGTTCACTAACGGCATCGTCTATCTTGACCTGGGGCTGGATTTGCACGCCTTGCCGGTCGAACTGTTGCCCTATGTGGGGCTATTCGGGCAGACACTGCTGGAGATGGGCACGGAGACGGAGGATTTCGTCCGGCTGTCACAACGCATCGGCCGGACAACCGGCGGCATCTTTCCGGGCACGATCATCGCTCCGGTGCGGGATAGCGACGCAACCGCGACCTATCTGATGTTGCGCGGCAAGGCCACCCAGGAGAACGCCCCCGAACTATTGGCCATCCTGCGCGACGTGCTGATGACGCCCAGGCTGGACAATCCCGAACGCTTCCGCCAGATCGTGCTGGAGGCCAAGGCGGGCATGGAGGCCGGGCTGATTCCGGGAGGCCATCAGGTGGCGGCCACGCGCTTGCGCGCCCATTTCCACACTGCCTACCGGCTGGAGGAGATGATCGGCGGCGTGGAGCATTTGCAATTCCTGCGGCGGCTGGCCGAGCGCATCGAGAGCGATTGGGCGGGCGTGCTGGCCGATCTGGAAGCGGTACGGTCGCTTCTGGTCAACCGTTCGGGGCTGGTGGCCAACGTGACGCTGGACGAGGCGGGGTATGGGACGTTTGCGCCGTTGCTGGCCGGTTTCATCGGCGAACTGCCGGGAAGGCCGTACACGGCGGCGGCCTGGAACCTGCCCCAATTGCCGCGCTACGAAGGGTTGGCTTTCCCGGCGCAGGTCAACTACGTGGGCAAGGGGGCCAATCTGTATGAGTTGGGCTATCGCCTGGACGGATCGATCGCCGTCATCAACAATCTGATGCGGATCGATCACCTTCTGCACAAGATACGCATCCAGGGCGGGGCCTATGGGGCTTTTGCCACATTCAGCAGCGTCTCGGGCGTGTACACCTATCTTTCCTACCGCGACCCGAACCTGGTGAATACATTGGCCGTCTATGATCAATCGGCCGAGTTTCTGCGCAATCTGGATTTGAGCGATGACGCGCTGACCCGCGCGATCATCGGCGCGATCGGCTCCCTTGACGCCTACCGCTTGCCGGACGCCAAAGGATACGCGTCGCTGATACGCTATCTGACAGGCGAGACGGATGAGTTCTCGCAGGCGTTCCGCGACCAGGTGCTGGGCACGATCCAGGCCGACTTCCGCGAACTGGCCGGGGCGCTGGAGCGGATCAACGCCGCGGGCGATATCGTCGTACTGGGCAGCCGGGAGGCGTTGGAGGCGGCCGTCGCCGAGGGCGTGGACCTGACGATCACTAAGGTGATGTAGGAACTGCGAGCGGCGGGTGATGAGTCGATCGTCACCCGCCGCGGGAAACCAGCGTTAGCAGTTCCTCAACCGGTTCGGGATTGACGATCGTGTGCACCTGAATGCCCAGGGGGGCGAACTCGCGGGCACAGGCGCGGCCGAAGGCGGGCAGCGCGACCTGGGTGGCGGCATAGGCGGCCAGGCCGTCCCCCACCGGCTCGGGCGAGGCGATGTTGACGATGACGCCGCCCGCGTCGCCTGCCTGATTCTGGTCGGCCAGGACGCGGCCGACGAGCTGTGACATAAAGAAGGCGCTCTTCAGATTGACGTCGACGCAGCGCATCAACTCCCATTCGTCCATCTTCAGGATGGTGGCGATGGGCTTGATGGAGGCGTAGTTGACCAGTATGTCGAGGTGGCCCCATTCGGCGCGAGTCGTCTCGATGAGGTTGACGCACTGGAAGCGGTTGCTGACGTCGGCGGCGACGTCGATGGCCGCGCCGCCGCGCTCGCGGATCTCGGCCGCGACGCGATGGGCGCGATCGGGGTTGATGTCGTTGACGGCCACGCGCGCTCCAGCCGCGGCCAGCGCATGGGCGATAGCCGCTCCTGCGCCGTGGCCCGCGCCGGTAACGATGGCGACTTTACCGTTCAAATCGATTGCTGTCATGTGGGGGATCATACCGGCAATCCCGGATTGTGGCGACTGAAAGATATGTTTGCTTACGGCTTGGTGCCTGCGTGGATACCGATCGTGCCGAACATGAACAGGCGATAGCTGACATTGACGAAGCCGGCGGCACGCATGGTGGCAGCCAGCTCGTCCGGCCCCTGGAAGCCCTGCGTGCTGTCGGGCAGATAGCGGTAGGCGTCGGCGTTGCCGGTCACCAGATTGCCCAGGGTCGGGATGATGACATTGAGATGAATCTTGATGAACGGCTTGAGCAGATTGTCCTTGGGCGGGCTGGATTCAAGGACGACGACGCGGCCGCCGGGTTTGGTCACGCGCAGCTGCTCGCGAAACGCGCCGGGCACGTCGATGACGTTGCGCATCAGGAAACCGGAGGTGACGGCGTCGAAGGTATTGTCGGGGAAGGGCAGGGCCAGCGTATCGGCCGCCGTCCAGCGGATGGCCTCCCGCCCCGGTTGCCGCTTGCCGGCCTGCATCATCTCGATGGTGAAGTCGCCGCCGATGGACAGCAGGTCGGGAACCTGTCGCAGGCCCTCTTCGGCGATGTCGCCCGTGCCGGTGGCGATGTCGAGCAAGCGGCCGCCCGCGGGCAGGTTAGCCAGCCGGATGACGGTGCGCCGCCAGCGCAAATCCTGGCCGAAGGTCATCAGCCGGTTCATCGTGTCATAGCGTCCGGCGATGCGGGCGAACATGTCCTGCACGTAGTCGGCGCGTTCCTGTCCTTGTAGGTATGCCATAGTCTGAAGTCGCGGTCGATCTCATTAGGCGGCCGCGCGATTAGAATCGTACCGCTCGTTATTATAGGCGCAAACCGGCGAGATGTTAAGGCGACGGGAAGGATGGCAAACGGCTGGATCGGCTATTTGGGCTAGGAGCCATTGAGACTCGCCTCCAGGACCGTGTTGGTCAATTCGCTTACAGGACCGGGCCGAGGGATCAGAGCCGTGAGTTGGGCTTGCGGTGGTGGTGAGGCGCTCTTCAGAGAGCGCGTCACACTAACGCCCAGGTTTTCGGAATGGTCACTAATGCGCTCGAGCAGGCGCATCGTCTCGGTGAAGATGACGTTGGCTTCCGGATGACAGAGGCCGGCTTCCGTTCGGCGAATATGACTGTCACGGACTCGCCAATACAGGGTATCGAACTCGCTCTCGGCATCGATGACCGCCCAGGCCATGGCCGTGTCGCTATCGCGAAAAGCTCGAATCGCCCCGCAATAGATCGCGTGAGCGAATTGGGACAACTGGGCCAAATCGTTTTGGGCGGCGTCGGAGAAGGGGATATCCCGGTTGGTTCTGTCCAGGGCATAAAGCGCGATGTCCTCGGCCATGTCGCCCACTCGTTCGATGTCGATCAGCAGGTTCTTGATCTGGAAAGCGCGTTTGTGTTGCGCTTGCGTCAGTTCGCCCAGCAACAGGTTGTTGACGAAGTTCTCCAGTTCGTTGGTGACCGCATCGACGACCTGTTCTTCGAGGACGATAACCCGTTGGGCATTGGCCGCGTCCTGCTCCAGTAATGCGCCGCAACTCAGTTCGAGCATCTCGGCCGCTACCTCACCCAGCCGCACCAGTTCCCTGCCGGCCTCGGTGATGGCCACCGCCGGCACCGCGTACTGCATCTCGTCGATGTAGACGGTCACCCTTTGCCGGCGTTTTTCCGGTTCATCCGGAGCCAATTTGCGGGCCAGGGCGGCGATCTGGTGCACGAACGGGAATAACAACAGACTTACTGTGACGTTGAAGACCGTGTGGGCATTGGCGATCTGACGCGGCAGGTCGGGCGATGTGCGCTCGATAAAGCCGGCGAATTGGGTGATAAGAGGCAGAAACAGCAGCACGCCGATGACGTTGATGGTGATCTGGGCGTACGAGGTCTGCCGGGCCACGGCCGACAATCGCAGCGAGGCGACCAGGCCGGTGACGCAAGAGCCGATATTGGCGCCCAAAATGATCCCGATGGCGCCGGGCAAGGTGATGGCGTTGCTGATGCCCATCGCCACGACCATGCTGGTGACGGCCGTGCTGCTTTGGGTTAGGGCGGTGGCCAGAATACCGGCCAACACGCCGACCAGGGGATATTGGCCCATCAGGATCAGCGTGTTGGCGACCCATGGAATCTCGGTCAGCAGGGCCAGCGCGCTGGCCATATAGCTCATGCCGACAAAGATGATGCCCAGACCCATGAGAATCTGGCCATATTTGCGCCAGTCACGGTTGGGGAAGAACTCCATGAAGACCCATCCCAGGATCACCAGGATGAGCCGAAAATTGCCGATTTCGAAGGCGACGATCTGGGCGGTGAGTGTTGTGCCGATCTCTTGGCCCAGCATCACCATGATGGCTTGGGGCACGGCCATCAGATTGGCGTTGACCAGACCGATCATCGTGACCATCAGCAGGCCGCTGCTCTGCAGCAACGCGGTGGCGGCCGTGCCGAAGGCGATACTCTTGAGACGACTATTGGTGACCCGATCGAGCCATTTTTGGATATGATCGCCGGCCAGTTTCTCCATGCCCGAGCTGAGCTGGGAAATCCCGAAGAGGAACAGGGCTAAACCGCCCAAAACCTGAATGAATCCTAACATGAAATTCTCTTTTGTTTATTGGAATAATACATAGGCAGCGTTGATGACCTCAAGGGATGATAAATTGACTCCACTCGGGATGGTAATGGGTTATTTGAATTTCGCCAAGTGTTTTTCCGCTCCCTGCCCCAGGCCCCTTCCCCAAACAAGCCGCCTGCTCTGTTCGAGCGTGATCCCGGCTATTCGCTGCCCGGTGGCTTCCCGTTGGCGTCGCTTGCGTCGGCGGATAGCCGGCCATCCTCTCCATAGACCTCTCGCGCCTTGCTCGTCCCCGTCGGCGGGCCGATGATCCCCTGATCCTCCAGCACGTCCATGAGCCGGGCGGCGCGTGTGTAGCCGATGCGGAAGCGCCGCTGCAGCAGCGAGGTAGATGCCTTGTTGAGCGACCGCACCAGGGCGATAGCCTCAGGCAGGAGGTCGTCATCGCTATCGAGTGCGTCGCCGTTGTTATTTTCCATCTCTTGCAGCGCCTCCCATAGCGGCTGCTGCAGCACGTCTCGACGTGCCACGTCCCCCTGTGCTGTATTCCCGGGAGCCACGTCATCGTAGGCCATATCCTCATCGGGTGACGGCCGCGGCTCCGGAGCGATGAACACCGGCCCATGAGAGGGCGTCTCCGGCGGACGAGTGGGAATTTTCGGCGCGCGCTGTTGCGGGGCGGGGACGTCGGTGGCCGTTTCCGGTGCGTTCAGATGCGACACCGGCGGCGGCACGGTCTCGGTTGACGGCCGCCGGTTGGTAGTTGGGCCGGTCGGGTCGACAATGACCACCGGCGTTTTCGCGCCTTGAGTCTGACCGCCCGCGGCCGCCGGCGGGGCTTCAGAGGCTTGTGCGCCGGTGGGAGCGGGGATTACCTGCGCCCGGCGAGCCGTCTGCCAGTAGCTGATGAGGCGCTGCAACTCGAGGTCGCTGACGAAGCATCCCTGCAAGCGCACGGCCGCGGCCGCGTCGGGGCTTTGAAAGAGCATGTCACCCTGTCCCAGCAGCCGTTCCGCGCCGGTCGTATCCAGGATGACGCGGCTGTCGGTGCCGCTGGCCACGGCGAAGGCGATGCGCGCCGGGAAGTTGGCCTTGATCAAGCCCGTCACCACATCGACCGAAGGCCGTTGCGTGGCGATGACCATGTGGATGCCGGTGGCGCGGGCCATCTGCGCCAGGCGTGTGATGCTGCGCTCGGTATCCTCCGGGGCCAGCATCATCAGATCGGCCAGTTCGTCGATGACGATGACGATATAGGGCAGCTTCGGGGTGTTGGTGTCGCGGCGAATCTTCTTGTTGTATTCGGCGATATTGCGCGCGCCCGCCCCGGCGAACAGCTTGTAGCGGCCGTCCATCTCGCGCAAGGCCCATTGGAGCGTGCCGATGACGCGATCCATATCGACCACCACCGGCGCGGCCAGGTGGGGGA
>CAZZJN010000024.1:0-30490 GCA_964654505.1 uncultured Ardenticatenaceae bacterium
GATGAAGGCTTTGTCCATCGGGTTCGTAGAGCCACGGCGTCGGCAGACCCTGCAAGGAGCGCAATAGGGCGATGAAGGAATAGCCCAAAGCCCAGCCAACGGCCTGTCCGACCAGACCTTTGGCCAAAGCCGAGGTCAGCAGAATTTTCAGTGTTCTCATTTTCTACTACTCCCTAAATTTTCGATCGGCGCTCATTACTGCAATGTCTTGATGTAAGCGATGATGTCGGCGGCGATATCGATGTCTATGGCCTCGGCCGCGTTCACCTCTTGCTGGCGAGTCGTGAACTGATCCAGGTAAGTCTGCGGCATGAGGTTGGGATTGAAACCGGAAACGATCTGCGAATTCGGGTCCAGGATGGAGTTCCTGATGTAGTCATCGTCGGCCGACACCGTCGAACCGTCGGCAAGCACTACATCGTGCATGTAAATCCCCTGCCAGGTAGGACCAACGCCGGGGGTACCGTCAGAGGAATGGCAAGCGACGCAACCGAATCCTTCCGCGCTGGCCCAGAAGGCGCCGCGTTCTTCCGGCGTCATATCCGAGAAGGCGGGCGCGGCCGACTTTTCGGCCGTCCAGGCCTGGAAATCGTCGGCGCTGAGGACGCGCACATCAGCCTCCATCACGGTGTGATTCAGGCCGCAAATCTCGGCGCAGCGCAGCCTGTAATTGCCTATCTCGGTCGGGGTGATGCGCAGCATCGTCTCCCGCCCGGGCACAAGGTCTTGCTTGACGCGAAACTCCGGAACCCAGAAGGAATGGATGACATCGACAGCGTTCATTTTCAGGGCGATCGTCCGGCCGACGGGCAACACCAGTTCACCGGAAGCAAACCCGCCCTGCTCCGGATAGTCGAAGCTCCAGATCCATTGCTTGCCGGTGACATGGACAGTCATCTCACCTTCCTTGGGTCGGGTGATCTCATTGAGGACGACAGCGCCCCAGATTCCAAAACCCATCACAACAAAGAAGGGAACAACCGTCCAGGTGATCTCCAGCTTGGTGTGGCCATGAATATGCGGCCCGTCGGTTTCGTCGCCATCGGCGCGCGTAAAGAAGAATACCGCATAAAGCATCAGCACCATGATGAGCGCAAAGAGGAAGGCGATCAACCAGTAATGAGCGTCAAACAGCTGGTCGATCGGTATGGCCTCAGCGCTGGCAGCCACCGGTAGCGCCAGAATGATGGTGAACAGCCAACGCAACCCCACCGTCGTTAGCGCCACCAGGATGATGATATTGATGATATTTCTAAATCGTCCCATTCTTCAAGTCCCTACTAAGATAGATTACAACCTAATCTACCGATTCGTTCCGGCCATTAGCGACCTGCCTTAATCCCTCCCAAAACAGGGTCGCTTGCCGGCTTGCGTCAAGCACTGTGCATTAAAGCGTCGATTCGGCTTGCTTCAAACATGCCGGAACACGGCATGCGCGCCTGGCCATACCGTGCGCCGAAAATTCTACGATGAGAAATTCAAAATTGCAATGATGGCGATGCCCAGTCCCACGACAAGCAGGAACGTCATGACGATGGCGATGAAGTCCCAGGGAATCGCCATTGATTCTGTCCGGTTATAGGCCGCAATCCGCTCAGAGCGCAGCCACATCCCGATAGCGGCCAGCGCCACAACCATCATGGTCAGGGTAAGAGCCGAGGTGACGTTGACGATCGTCTCACCCCGGACGATCTGGCCGCTGGGGAAGATCAGATTGGCGAAGAGGAGCGTGATAAAGGCGACGAACATCACGATGATGATGCCCGTCGTGATGACGCCCCACCGCCGCCATGTCGTTTCCGGAGCGACGCTGGTCGGCCGCGTCTGACGCATGCTCGCCACCTGATCGTTATAGCGTTTCTGCAAGGTTGCCGCGCTCTGCTGGTATTCGGCGCTGGCCGCGGTTCGGACCACCATGCGGGAAATGAGAATGTAGATGAGGGCCAGGGTCAGACCCGCCCCAATCACCAGCCCGGGAACGATAATGGCTAATCCGAGCATCCATTGCCAACTGGCCAGGGTGATCTCGGAGCTGCCGCCTATCGGAATCGGCAAGGAAACCGTGACCGTCGAGGTCTCCGAGGGCAAAGGTATCGTGGAACCGCGTCCACCGAGCATCCCCGGCAACAGGATCGTCAGAAGGCCGCTTCCAACAAGGATGGCGAAGATTATTCCCCAAGTAATCAATGTGTTCCTGTTTTTCAAGAGACCATCTCCATCAAGTTATGGTTTATCTTTCTTATTGAAGAAGCATCCTCAGACGGCACGAATTTCACGGATCACCGATGAGAACATCGATCGGAGGTCAATCCGGGAAGTTGGCATCATCTGTAAACGATCCTCCACATCTATCGAGCGCCGTCGCTCAAAGCCTGCGTATACTATCACAAAAACTTTATCGCAACAGCTATCTGGAATCCAACCGTCAATCGGATTCGCGGCCGCTCCCCCGCTCGCTAAAACGCCCCAGCAAGCGCCGGATGGGCGACCCCTTGGGCGCGGCCGGCATCTCCCGCTGCAATTCGTCGCGCAATGCCAGCAACGTCCGATGATACAGCGACTTGATCGCCCCCTCGCTACGGCCCATGACGGCGCCCACCTCGGCATTGGACAGATGCTCAACGAACTTCAGCGCGAGCAACTCCTGGCGGTCGGCCGGCAACCGCCGAACGACGCGCAACAACACCGCCCGGTCCTCGGCCAGCAGCAACGCCGCCTCCGGGCCGTCTTCGTTCACTTGCCAGCGGCTCAGGTCGTCAAGAGAGATAATCTTGCGCCGGCTGCGGTCCCGATGCCAGTTGGCGACGAGATTATGGGCGATCCGATAGAGCCAGGCCGAAAACGGGACACCGCGATCGTCATAATTGGGCATATGCTGCCAGGCCCGCATGAAGGTCCTGGCCGTCAGGTCTTCGGCATCGGTGTCGCTGCTGGTGCGATAGTATATATATTGGTATATACGTTGCGAGTAACGTTCGTAAAGTTGGCCGAAAGCATCCTGATCGATCTTGGCACGCTCGATCAAAGCCGACTCATCACTATTTGAATCGACCGGATTAAAAGTCATATCTGCATCGCCAACTACCGGGGTCTCGATCAACAAAGTCATCAGAATAGCGGGCAGTATAGCAAAAGCCACACCGGACGGCGAACGCGACGCGCCGGACGACAGGTCAGGCCGGATCGACCTGATGAAAAACTTTGACAAGGGCAGCAATCCATTCTATAATTCCATTTCGCGTGACGTGGGTTCACCAACCACGCCTGCGCCACGCACTGTGAACATTAAGTCATATTGACGAACGCCGGCACTGAAACCAGATGCCGGTTCTTTTTGGAGGTTAACGTGTACGCTATTGTAGAGAGTGGTGGCCGGCAATACCGCGCCGAAGAGGGCAATACCTTCTCCGTGGAGAAGCTCCCTTATGAAGTCGGTGACCAGGTGGAACTGAGCAACGTGCTGCTGATCGCCAACGGAGATTCCGTGCAGGTGGGTCGGCCGACCGTGGACGGGGCTACCGTGAAAGCGACTGTTGTCGAACAGTATCGGGGCAAGAAAATTTTCGTCTGGAAATATCGGGCGAAGCTCCGTTATCGCCGGCGTCGTGGTCATCGACAGGATTATACGCGCCTGCGCATTGACGAAATCGTCGCCGGGTAATCCGGTTGAGAGTAGCTTAGGAGATTTGTAAGATGGCACACAAGAAAGGTGGCGGCTCAACCCGTAACGGTCGCGACAGTAACGCCAAGCGCCTGGGCATCAAGCGCTACGGCGGGGAATACGTCGGCCCCGGCACAATTATCGTCCGCCAAAATGGCACCAAATACCGCCCCGGCAGCAATGTCCGCCTGGGCCGGGACTACACCATCTACGCCCTGATCGACGGGCAGGTGACTTTTGAAAATCGTTACGGCCGCAAGGTCGTCAGCGTCTATCCGGCACAAACAGCCGCCGCGGGAGATTAAATCATGAAGGAATCGATTCATCCCAAATGGTATCCCAACGCCAAGGTGATCGTTGAGGGCGAGATCGTCATGACCGTCGGCTCAACCAAGCCGGAACTATCCATCGAAGTCTGGTCAGGCTCGCATCCCTTCTACACCGGGACGCAGCGCCTGATGGACACCGAAGGACAGGTTGATCGCTTCATGCGCCGTTTGCAAAAGCGTGAAGAGATCCAGACCCAGACCGAGACCGTGAAGCAAAGCCGGAACCCGGAGAACTTCAGCGTCGAGGAGATGGAACTGGGCACGCGCGCCAACAGCGCCCTGGCGCAGGCCGGCCTGACGACCGTGGGCGACGTTCTGGCCCTTTTGAAGAAAGGGGACGACGAAATCCTGGCCCTGCAGGGTATCGGCCAAACGGCGCTCATCAAGATCAAGCGTTACATGCGCGACGAGGCGTTGATCGACTAACTCCCGACAGACCGCTGAGAGCGGGGGCGAGTTTGCAACCCGTCCGGGAAACACTGGTTTGAAGCCGGCCCCGGCATGGTCA
Source organism: uncultured Ardenticatenaceae bacterium (assembly GCA_964654505.1). GTDB lineage: Bacteria > Chloroflexota > Anaerolineae > Promineifilales > Promineifilaceae > Promineifilum. The sequence continues at coordinate 4,499 of CAZZJN010000024.1, forward strand.
GAAGCAGTTTTGTAGGATTACCCCATTAAGAGGATAATAGGGCAGGTGCGTAACAACGTACCTGCCCTTTTGTTTTCAGGAGATGCCCATGACCCCACCATCGCACGTCACCCACCCACCCGGCCGGATCGAGCTGATTTGCGGAAGCATGTTTAGCGGCAAGACGGAGGAGATGATCCGGCGGCTGCGGCGGGCCGTCATCGCCCGACAGCGCGTGCAAGCCTTCAAGCCGGCCCTGGATTCTCGCTACCACATCGAAAAGGTGACCTCCCACGACGGCTTGCATTTTGAGGCTCAGCCTGTGGCCCGCTCGCGGGATATTCTCGACGCGCTGGATCCGGATACCGACGTGGTTGGAATCGACGAGGTGCAGTTCTTCGATGAGGAAATCGTCGAGGTCTGCGAGAAGCTGGCGGAAAGGGGCAAGCGGGTGATCTGTGCCGGGCTGGATATGGATTTTCGCGGCCTGCCGTTCGGCTCGATGCCCGCGCTGCTGGCTCGCGCCGAGGATGTCCACAAGCTGCACGCCATCTGCGTGGTGTGCGGCAAGGATGCCAGTCGCACCCAGCGACTGATCGGAGGCAGACCGGCGGCGTTTGACGACCCGATCGTGCTGGTGGGCGCGGCCGAGGTCTATGAGGCACGCTGCCGTCAATGCCATCAGGTCTTGCCGGCTTCAGAGCGTGCCAACCTCATCAACTAATCTTGACATAAAGCAGAGGAGTAGGGTCATGCGCGATATTTGGGCCGATATTGACAAGGTGCTTATCGATGAGACGGCGCTGCAAGCCAGAATCAAGGAGCTGACGGCTCAAATCGAATCTGACTATGCCGATCAGGATGACCTGTTGCTCATCTGCGTCCTGAAGGGCGCGTTCGTCTTCCTGTCCGATATCACGCGCGAGATGAAACGCCCCCACAGCGTAGATTTCATGGGCATCTCCAGCTACGGCAAGGGCACGACCAGCATGGGCGCGGTGCAGATTATCATGGACCTTAAGGCTCCCATCGAAGACCGCAACGTCCTCATCGTGGAGGACATCATCGACAGCGGCCGCACCCTCAACTATATGCGTCGCAACCTGCTGGCGCGTTCGCCGGCGTCGTTGCGCATTTGTACCCTGCTGAACAAACCGGCCCGTCGCGAGGTTGACGTCAAGGTGGACTATATCGGCTTCGATATCCCCGATGAGTTCGTCGTCGGCTACGGGCTGGATTTCGATGAGTTGTATCGCAATCTGCCGTTCATCGCCGTTCTAAAGCCGGAAGTGTTCGCCCACCTGTTCGAATAAGCCGGGAGCCTTGTGCTCGTTGATCATGACCGGAAATAAGGAACTGGCCCTCACCCCCCTGATGGAACAGCTTCGTCCGTTGCTGATGGCCGAAGCCGTGCCGGTCTACCTCGTCGGGGGGACGGTGCGTGACGCGCTCCTGGGTCGTCCCATCCACGATCTCGATCTGATCGTGCCCTCGGGAGCTATCTCCCTGACGTTTCGCCTGGCGGATGCGCGGGGCTACCGTCGCGTCTACGCCCTGGACGCTGAGCGAGACGTCGGCCGTATCCTGCCGGAGGGAGAAGGGACGACGCTCGACATCGCCCGCTTTCGTGGCCCAACCCTGGCCGATGATCTAAGGGACCGCGACTTCACGATCAACGCCATGGCGCTGCCGGTCGGCGAACATACGGCCGCGGATGTCATCGACTATCATAACGGGCTAAACGATCTGGAGGCGAGACGCATCCGGGTCATCCACGATCGATCGATCGAAAACGATCCGGTTCGGGCGTTGCGCGCGGCCAGGTTCGCCGTCCAGCTGGGATTTGAACTGACCGCCGAGACTCAGGCCGCGGCTCGGGCGGCCGCCCCGATCTTGCTTCAGCGAACATCGGCCGAACGGATCCGCGATGAACTTTCGCGATTGTTGACCCTCGATGCCCCCCATCGGGGAATTGAGCTGTTAGACGAGCTGGGGTTGCTGTCCGTCGTCCTGCCGGAGGTCGCCGCGCTAGATGGCATCATCCAGTCGCCACCCCATCATGAAGATGTGCTGCATCATACGATGAGCGTCCTTCGCTATCTGGCCCAGGTTGAGCAGCTGGTCGATGGCCGCCCTCTGGCGACCGAGTGGAGCGAAGACGTGGAGCGCCTCATCGCCCCCCACCGCGAGAAATTGCGCGGCCATCTGGACACGCCGGTTGACGGCGGCTTCCCGGGGCGCTTGTTGCTGCGATGGGGCGGCCTGTTCCACGACACCGGCAAGGCGGCCACCCGAACGGTCGATGTGAACGGCCGCATCCGGTTTTTCGGCCACGACGAAGTCGGGGCGCGAATCGCCTCGGCCAAGCTGTCCTCGCTCGGCTTTAGTAACGAAGCCGTCCGTCGGGTGCGCCATATCGTGGATGGGCATATGCGGCCGCTACACCTGGCCATGGACATACGGCCGCCCAGCCGCCGCACCGTCTATCGCTATTTCAAGGCTCTGCATGAGGCCGGGCTGGATGTGGGTTTGTTGACCCTGGCCGACCATCTGGCGACGTATGACGGCATCGGCGATGAGGAGAGCTGGGAGTCGCTGCTGGTCGTCGTGAGATCGCTATTCGACACGTATTTTGGGGATTACGAGCAAACCGTGTCGCCACCGCGCCTGCTGACCGGGCGTGATTTGATGGATTTGCTGGATATACCGCCCGGACATGAGATCGGCCGTCTGTTGCGCCTGCTGGAGGAAGCCCAGGCCGCCGGTGAAGTGAGTACGCGCGACGAGGCCATCGCTTTCGTCAGACGGCACGCGGGAATGTAGATCAAAAGATCGGCACCCGATACGGTATCGAGGGCCGATCTGATTGCAGCCTAAATGGCCTTTCGCCCCTGGAACCCTGTATGGAGTTCGTGATAGTAAAGGATCGAAGGCTCTCCATATCGCCAGCACAAATAGACATCGCGGCCGTCGCGCTCGCAAAGGAAATCGAGCAGCCCCGACTCCAGATTCTTCAGGATGCAGCCATAGGACTGGATACGCTCGGCCAGTGATTCAATCTCCGCGAACTCGGCCACCAGTTGGGACGCCTCCGCTCCGCCGACGTCGCTATGCAGGTCGGCCAATATGCCGCTAATCGCGCGGCTCTGCAGGCTGACGCGAGCGCGTAAATCGAGCAGGCGGCCGACAAGCGGCTCCAGCTCAGGCAGAATTTCGTTTGCCTCTTCGACGGTGAAGTATCGTATCGTCATCCCGGTTTCGCTCTTATGGCATAAAAAAAGGCGGCGGTCTTCCGACCCCCGCCTTCATTAACTTTCCACTAGTCGGAATTAGTGGCCGCAACCACAACCGCCGCCGGCTGCCTCGGCGTAGCCGCCGCTGTCTTGCGTCTTGAAAGACGTGCCACAGCCACAGGAGGTCACGGCATTGGGGTTCTCGATCTTGAAGCCGCCGCCCATGATGCTGTCGACGTAGTCGATCGTCGCCTTGTCGAGATACATCATGCTGGTGGGGTCGATGAAGATCTTGACGCCGTCATGTTCGATGACGTGGTCGTAATTGCGAGGCTCTGCTTCCAGGGCCATGCCGTATTGCATGCCGGAACAGCCACCACCGGCCACGAAGACGCGCAGACCGTAGTCGGGCACATTCTTCTGGACCAGCAGATCGCGGACGGTCGCCGCGGCCGTGTCCGTTAAATAAACCGTTTCCGTCTGAATCTGCTCAAGTTCCTGAACATCCATCGTGTTTCTATCCTTGTCCCAAAGACAACGGTCATCTTTGAATGATTTCGTTGGGATTCTAGCAACGCCGCCGGCAGATGTCAATTTTTATCAAGATCTTCAACCTAATTGCCGCCCATCCCCGGTAAACCTGCCGGGTTCATGATGCCGTCGTGATAACGGGGAGCATCTCCTTGACGGAGCCATACGGCTTGGCTATTCTGACAGGCGATATGGATCCAGTAACCCGACTCGTCAGAGTAAAAAAGGCGAGAGCCGTCTATCGCATCGGCTTTTCATTAGGTATTGTGTTGGCTCTGGGCTTGTTGTCGGCCGCTTGCGGCGGGGGCGACGCGCCGGAACCGACGGCCGTTGCCCCAACAGCAGTGACGGTAGTCGAGACTGTCAAACCACCGCCACTTGTCACGTCGTCCATCATCCAGGCGCTACCCACGCCCGCCGAAACTCCGACGCAGCCGCCCTCACCCACCCCGCCACCCACAGCGAGCATCGACGTGGGTGCAACGGAGACGGCCGTCGTTCAGGCGACCCAAACGGCCGCGCTGTCCCCTCCCACCCCACTCGTCACCGAGGAAGCCGTCACGTCGGCCCCCACCGAGGCGATCGCCAACGAGCCGCTGCCCACGCCGATGGGTATCTATAGCTGGACGTTGAAAGTGCCCATCCTGATGTACCACTACGTCAGCGAGCCGCCGCCCGATTCCGACATCTACCGGACGGATCTCTCCGTGACGCCCGAAATGTTCCGCCGGCAGATGGCCTTTCTGAGCGAAAACGGCTACACACCTGTGGATCTCTACACGTTGTCACTGGCCATCGTTAACCGGGCGACCTTACCCGAAAAACCGGTTGTCCTTACATTCGATGACGGCTACCTGGATATGTATGATCACGTCTTCCCCGTCCTCCAGGAATACGGTTTCACGGGGACGTTCTTCATTATCAGCGATTTCATCGACCAGGAACGCGAAGGATATATGACCTGGGACATGATCACCGAGATGGCTGAAGAGGGCCACCGGATCGAGTCACATTCCAAAACACACCCCGACATGACCAGGAAGAGCCGCGATGGCATGATCCACGAGATTCTCGGCGCCCAGGAAACCATCGCCGCCCACACCGGCGCGCGACCGCGCTATTTCTGCTATCCGGGCGGCACCTATAACGACGAGACGATTGCAGTTCTGGAAGAGCTGGATTATTGGGGCGCGGTGACGACTCAGAACGGAACCTGGCACGGCTTCGACGACCGGTTTGAGTGGCGTCGCGTGCGCATTCGCAACACAACCGGCATCAATGAGTTCGGCGTTTTGCTGGATATGGAAGGCACGCTGCACGGCAAGCCGCCGGGTTGATCCGGCCAATTGCCGGGGTGCCGGGGTTGGGTTACAGTTCCTTATACCTTATTTGGACAGGCTCTCTATGGACAAAATCATCATCAAAGATCTGTTGCTTCGCGGGATCATCGGCATCAACCCGGACGAGCGAGTGAAAAAGCAGGATATTCTGTTGAATATCATCATGTATCATGACATTCGACCCGCGGCCGAGAGCGATGATATCGAGCAAGCCGCCAACTACAAGAAAATCAGCAAGCGCATCATTGAATTCGTTGAGAGTTCGTCCTTCTTGCTGGTCGAGAGGCTGGTGACGGAGATCGCCAGACTCATCATGACCGAATTTCCCATCAGCCGCGTGCAGGTGCGAGTGGAAAAGCCCGGCGCATTGCGTTTCGCTACGTCGGTCGGCATCGAGATCGACCGGCAGCGCGAGGACTTCGGATTATAGGACGACTGCCTGCCACGGCGGAAGTTCTCGCACGCGGTATGCACCAGGTCGTTCTGCTGCTCGGTTCCAATATCGACAAGGAGAGGATGCTGCCCGAGGCCGTCCGCCTCCTGGGGAAGAAAGAGAGGCTGCTGGCGGTCTCGCCCGTCTATGAGACCGTGGCAGTGGAAGGGCGCGAACACCCCAACTTCTTCAACGCCGCCGTTTTGCTTCAGACGGACAAGTCGGCTGCCGCCCTGAAAGACGGTCCGCTGGCGAGCATCGAACGAAAGCTCGGCCGCCGGCGCACGACGGACAAGAACGCGCCGCGCACCATCGACCTCGACATCATCCTCTACGACGATCTGATCTTCGATTACACCCCGGCCGACAACCAACCCCGCCACATCCCCGAACCCGATCTGCTGCAGCGCGCCCATTGCGCCTTCCCCATCGCTGACCTGCTGCCGGAGATGGCCCACCCCGAGACAGGCGAAGCGATGCGCTCAATAGCCGGCCGTATCGCCCGGGAATTGGCGGCCGAGACTGATCCGACCATCTGGAAGCGGGAGGATGTCGATCTGCGGCCGTTGTTAAGCGCGCCGAATTCTAATCGTTGAGCGGGATCTCCAGCGCGTCCGCGGCGGGATTGGCGGCCTCATCCAGCAGGGGGACGTTTTCCATCGAAGGATACCGGTACATGCCGACGCGCATGGTCAAGGGCGATTGCGGCTCAGACGGGAGGGGTAGCCAGAACCGGCTGATGACCACGTCGCCCGGTCGCCACTGCGATCCCGCGAAGGCCGATCCATCGACCTGAGCGATCCTCGCGCCGCTTCCGTCCAGCAGATGATTGAAGAAATGAAAGTCGGCCGAATCGGGGTTGTCGGCCGTTCGCCAGCGGACATCCCAAAGCGCGCCGCCTGATTGAGGCCGGAGACCCCCATAGCCAATTAGGTGGACGAAGTTGGCGAGCAGCGCCGGCTGGGGCAACGGTACGCCTGCTTCGGGCGCGGCCGCCGGCGGCAGAGCGTAAAGGGCATAGGCGGCCGCCTCGTCGATGGCGATCATGGACGACCCGGCCGCAGCGGCGGCGAACAGGTCTCGCGTGGACGTGCGGCCGTCGGCCGAGACGGGTTCCAGCAAGGCGACTGACGCGGACGCCGGAAACAGGGCTTCGGCGTTGAGATCGACATAACGTAACGGCACGTCATGGAGCAGCGCGCGGAATTCGGCCGGGAAATCCTCGCGTTCCGGGTCGGAGCCGTCGCCCACAACCAGCACCTCGGCCGCGCCGGTCTCGGCCAACATGGAGCGCGCGCGGTCGGCCGCGGCAACTTTCAGTCCCAGGGGAATGCCGAACCCGCCCGCGCCCGGCTCCCGGCCGATAGCCGCCATGAGATGGATCCACATGGCCAATTGCAGGACGGCGAGAAGGCCGATGGCCGGCCAGACATAGCGGCGCACTCGCACCCTGCCGAACAGATCGCCAACCAGTCCCCCGGCCATTAAATAGAGCGCGGGCAGCGAGACGATGAAATAGTGGATATAGACCGGCGTGCTATGCCACAGGAAAAACAGGATCGGGCCGAGGAACCACGCCAGACAGACAAAGGTCGCTTGCGAGGCCGGGTCATTCCACCTACGAGCGATTCGATAGACGCCCCACCCCACCGCCACGAGCAGGACGACGAGCCACACGAATCGGATGACCGTCGCGCCCGGCAGCCCGGCATAACCGGGGGCGGCGATAGCCTCGATGCCCCGGCCCGTGGCGATCTCCAGAGAGAGCCGCAAGGAGTCGAGCGAGACCTCGGCCGCCGCCTGACCGGCTGAGAACGGCAACCCGCCCTCGGCCCGCATTCGCCCCCCTAAATACCAGAGGAAGGGCGCGGCCGTCAGCCCGGCTAACACTCCGCCCATCACAAATAGCCGCCAATCGACCCGACGGCGAAAGACGACAAGGAACAGCAAGGTGGCGGGGACAAGGCCGAGCGCCGACGGATGAATCTGCACGGCGACGGCCAGAAAGATCAGGTGAGGGATGATGGCGCGGGGACGCCCTTCAACAAAGGCCAGCGCGGCGGCAATGGCCCAGCCGACGGCGAAAACAGGCAGCAAGTTCTGCGCCCAGATTTTGCGCGAGAAGATGATGGCCCACGGGCTGACGGCCAGCATCAGGGCGGCGACGGTCGCAGCCTGAACGCCCCAATAGCGACGGCCGAGCCAGTAGACCCCGGCGACGGCGGCCACGCTGAGCAGGCCCGTGAAGAGCGTCGCCGCGTAGGGATGCCGCCAAACGAACAGCGGCAGCGAATAGAGCCACACGCTCATCGGCGCGTTGGGGAAGCCGACCGAACTGCTGATGCCGCGCAAGGCGAACTCGCCCTTGCTCATCTCCAGCGCCGCCGTCAACAGGCGGCCTTCGTCAGCCTTGAATTCCGTCAGGCCGGGCGAGGCCAGACGCACGACGGCGGCCAGGAACAGGATGCCCAGCAACACGGCCGCCTCGGTCCGCGACACGTTATCTCGCTTGCCTGCGGGCACGCCCGGAAACGAATCAGTCGTCATGCCGGTCAAAATCGAGGGTCAGGCTGACGGGACAATGGTCGGAGCCCATCACATCGGGATGAATGGCCGCGCCGGTCACGCGCGGCCCCAGGTCGGGCGAGACGAAGAAATAGTCCAGCCGCCAGCCGATATTCTTCTCGCGCGAGGCCGACACCTGCGACCACCAGGTGTAGGCTCCGGTCTGGTCGGGGTGGCGCGTCCGGTAGGTATCAAGATAGCCGCGGCCGACGACCTGATCCAGCCACGCCCGCTCGATGGGCATGAAGCCGGTCGTGTTCTGGTTTTGTCGCGGCCGCGCCAGGTCGATCTCCTGGTGGGACGTATTCACATCGCCGCAAAAGATCACCGGTCGGCCTCGCGCTCGCAAGCCCTCGTTATAGTCCAGAAAGTCAGCCTTGTACCGCATCTTGAAGGACACGCGGCTGTGGTCACGGCTGCCGTTGGGGAAGTAGGCGGTGATAAACACAAAATCGCCATAGTCGGCCACGATGGTGCGGCCCTCGCGGTCGTAGGCCTCAATGCCGAGACCGATCTGAACCGACAGCGGCTCGCGCCGGCTGTAGAGGGCGACGCCGCTGTAGCCCGCGCGCTCGGCCGACGCCCACCAGGTATGGTAACCGGGCGGGTTACGAAGCTCATCGGGCAGCTGCTCGGGGCGGCATTTGGTCTCCTGGATGCCGAGAATGTCGGGGCGGACGCTCTCCAGCAACGCCGCAAAAGCTCCCTTGCGATGAATGGCGCGCAGCCCGTTGACGTTCCAACTATAGAGGTTGAGCATAGGCAAGTATTGGTGAAGTCACGGCTCTGGTGCAGTTGCCAACGGAATGACCCCAATCAAATGTTACCGTTGTGGCATGGAAGTGAGGCAGCGGTCCGTTTGATGGTAACAATTTCTATTGACGCAACAGGGCCTCTGCAAACGATGTACTACGTGCGAGGCGGCCGAATCCGACCCATCACGAACGTATCGACATATTCCCCATCACGAAAAGCGTTATCGACGAGGCGGCCTTCAATAACGAAGCCGAAATTCTGGTAGAGATGGATGGCCCACTCGTTATCGACGTAGACCTCCAGTTCCACTCGATGGATATTGAGCCAATTATCGGCCAGGTCAAGGCTGGCCCGCATCAATGCCGTGCCCACGCCTTTGTTCTGCCAGTCGTCACGGACGGCCATGCCCAAAACACCGGTGTGCTTGCGGCGGGAACGGGGGTTGGCGCGGAAGGTGAGCTGGCCGACAACCTCGCCGTCGACCACGGCCACCAACGGGTAGGTGTGTTCATCGGCTTCGACAATTCGCTTGCGGCGTCCTTCGATCGACATGTAGGCCGTTTGTAGCGTACCCCAACAGGCGCGAGGTGAGTCGAATATGTGGGCGATGCCTTCGGCATCGTCGGCGACGGCGCGACGGATGGTGATCAGTGGGTCATTCATATTCACTCAATCGGTTTCAAATTGCGGTCATCGGCTTCTCCAATAAGATAATAGCCAAGAGACCAGGAACTTGTCATAAGTTTATCATGCTAATATGGTTGTTCCAAAACTGGAGACAGGATGTACAACCAATTCTGCGAAGAGATGAACGGGGGCCAAATAGAATCTACCGGTAAAATCACCTCCGCCGATCCCGTCACCTCGCTCTCATCATACCAAATCCATGTGTCCCTGCATATCTTCTCGCCGGAAGCTGGAATATACCTATAGCCATTCGTTGCAGGTGATTGAACCGGCATCGTCCACGAGCTACAATCCATTCGATGGAACAAGTCAATGGTCGCCCCACGAATCTCTATGATCTAGGCCGGGATGAGTTGCGCGGCATGCTGGCCGAATGGGGCTACAGCGACTATTACGCCGGGCTGATCTGGTTGGGCCTCTATCGCGACCTGGCGGCCGATCCCAGCGACATCCCCGGCTTGCGGCCGGATCTGCGACAGCGGCTGGCGGCCGGGGCGACGGTCGGCGCGCTGACCTCGCAAACCGCTATCGACAGCGCCGACGGCCACACGCGCAAGTACCTGCTGGGGTTAGCGGACGATCAGGCCATCGAGACGGTGCTAATGTACTTTCGCGGCCGGGCCACAGCTTGCGTCAGCACCCAGGTGGGCTGCGCGATGGGTTGCGTCTTTTGCGCCACGGGGCAGATGGGCTTCCGGCGACACCTGACGCCGGGCGAGATCGTCGCCCAGGTCGTCCATGTGGCCCGGATGCTGCGCGAACGCGACGAGACGCTGCGCAATATCGTCCTGATGGGCATGGGCGAGCCACTGCACAACTACGACGCCGTGATGGCGGCCATGACAACGGTGATGGACCATCGCGGGCTGGCCATCGCCCCGCGCTTTATCACCCTGAGCACCGTCGGTGTGGTTCCCGGCATCCGGCGGCTGACCGAAGAGCGGCGACCCTTTCGGCTGGCGGTCAGCCTCCACGGCGCTACCGACGCGGAACGGAGACGGCTGGTGCCCCTCGCCCGGAAGTGGTCCCTGTCCGAGCTAATTGACGCCTGCCGCGACTATAGCGAGACGCTGGGACGGCGCATCTTCTTCGAGTGGGCGCTCATCGACGGCGAAAATGACGGGCCGGAGCAAGCCCACGCGCTGGGCAGCCTGTTGCAGGGGCTGGACGCTCACGTGAACCTGATCCCTCTCAACCCCACTATTGGCTACGACGGCCGCCCGGCCGACACCACCGCCGTGAAAGCCTTCCAGCGGGTGCTGGCCGAGTATGGCTTGCCCAGCACCGTTCGCCAGCGTCGGGGGATCGATGTAGCCGCCGGCTGCGGCCAACTGGCCACGGCCTCCTAAGTTAGACCACTCCCGCAGTTTCATCAGACCGCCACACCGAACGGCCGCGATCAAATACAGGCAGTCTAGCGGTCAGATTCCTCTCGCTGGCTCCAGTCGGGGTCACGCGTGGTGTAGATCAGCGGCAAGCTGACCACGGTCACGGCATACTTCACCGCCAGATTGAACAGGAAAATCTGCCAGACCACCGGCCAGGGCAGGCTGAGCGAGCTGTTCTCCAGACCCGGCAAGGGGCCAAAGGCGACGACGGCAAAGATGAAGGTATCGATGGGGACGCTGATGCTGTTGCTGGCGAGGACTCTGGCCCATTGGTAGCGAGTGGTCACCTTGGTCACAAACCAGTGGTAGATCTCGGTATCGACCAGCTCGCTGACGATCTCGGCCAGGATCGAGGCGATGACGATACGCCAGACGGGGCCAAGGATCGCCGTGAACGAGTCGCCCAATCCCCAGGCGGGATCGCTCGGCACACGCGCCGTCCAGGCCAGATAGACGGCCATCACCAGGTTGATGCCCGCGGCCGAGATGATGAGCGTCTGGGCGTTGCGTTTGCCCAACATCTTGTGGACGACGTCGCGCAGGGTGAAGGTGACGGGATAGATAAACGTGCCCATGTCCACCGCCATACCGGCCACGATGCCGATCTTCAGACTGGCGATGTCGGACAACATTTGCGCGCCGGCATAGGCGGCGACGACCACGATCGCCATCCGGCTAAACGTGACGGCCGCTGCCCGAGGGGCAACGGCCGGAGATTGAAGCTGAGCCATTTCGATTCTCCTTGTTTTGTTCAGGCGGGTGCATCGACCGCCGCAGTTTTTTCAGGCCGGGTAGTCTGCCACCGGCGGGAGGGAGTATAGCAGGAAAACCGGTTCAGGGTCGAGTGAACGAGTGGATGCAAAGCAGCATGCCGTCGGCCAGCCGGACCGTGGTGCGGTCGGCCGTCATCTCATTACTGATCCCCCGGGCGGGACCAAAGGCCAGGGTCTCATCATGCAGGGGCCAGCGCAAACCGATCGTCTCCCGCACCCTGGCCGGGCCACCAAGCGGGATGAGCGACAGGATATCTCCGGCGCGGCCGTTAACCATGGCCTCGGCGAAGATGAGACGCGCCGTCTCTTGTTCGTCGACAAAGGTCACCGGCCGGGCGATCAATTCCGGGTGGGCCAGCAGGGTGATATTGGCAAGCGTCTGGTCAAGACGGCCGCCGAAGCCGCCCAGAATCAGCAGGTCGGCCTCGGGAAAGCGGCGCGCGGCAAACAGCAGGGCCAACTCCAGATCGGTCTCATCCTTGGCCGATGGGTATCGAATCACCTCGATATCCCAGCCGGGGATCTGCTCCTCAACGCCTTCCGGCAGCGAGTCGAGATCGCCGATGAGCACGTCGGGGACGCGACCCAGCGCGAGAGGAAAGCGAATCCCGCCGTCGGCGGCGATGACAGCGCGGGCACCAGCAAGATAAGGTTCAATCCAGGCGGTATCTTCGATAACGCCATTGGCGAAGATGAGAACGTAATTCGTGGGGATTTCCATGACAACCAAGCAGACCTCAATCAGGGTATCGTATCGCCACGGGCCAAGCCGCGCCACAGTTATCCCGTCACATTCGCGACCATTCAGTCATAGGCGACAACATCAACCTCGTCACGTAGCCGCGAAGCGCCAAAACGATTACACTCGATACATCTAACAGTTGCGGTCAATTTCTTATGAGCAATCAAAACAACGATCGGGAAGACAGCTGGCGTGTCAAATTAATCACAGAGGTGGGCGAACTGCGAACCTCGGTGGTGGACGGCTGGCTGGCCATTGGGATCGATATTCGCAACGGAATACGGCGGCTGCGCAAGGAGCGCCTCGATTACCTGGTGCTGCCTGTGGGCGGATCCATGCCGGAACTGGACGCCCCACACCGGAGGTTTCCGATGGGCTGGCTGCCTCTCCCCGTCCGGCCGTTGAGCATGGCCTGGCTGCATGACCGGCTGCGTGCGGTCACCGACGCCGATAACGTGCGCGGCGTCATCTTTGTTTTCACCGGCTTTAGCGCCGGACTGGCGACCCTGCAAAATTTCCGAACGGCCGTCGCGCGGTTGCGGGCAGCGGGCAAGGAGGCCATCGTCTACACACCCTATCTCGACCTGGCCCATTACTATGCCGCCACGGCCGCCGATCGCATCATCGCTCCGCCCGGCGCCCGGTTCGACGTGCTGGGTCTCTATACCGAGATCACCTTTTTGAAGGACGCGCTGGCTCGCGCCGGCCTGGAGGTGGACGTCGTCCAAATCTCGCCCTACAAGACCGCTTTCGACCGCTTCAGCCAATCGGATATCACCCCCAAGCATCGCGAGCAACTGGATCGGTTGCTGGATGACCAATACGACATGCTGACGGCCGGCATGGCTGCCGGCCGCGGGCTATCCCAAGATGAAATCAAATCGCTGATCGACCGCGCCCCTTTCTCCGTCGAGGAGGCCCACCGGTTGGGGCTGATCGACCATGTCGCCTATGAGGACGAATTGCGCACCTTGTTGGGCCGACAAGTGAGACCCGCCCCGGCGAATGACCCGGCTGCGTCATCCGGCAAAGGGGATGAGGCCGGGGCAAGCCGGGGAACACGGCAACCCGAAGCCAGGCTGATGACCTGGAAAGGGGCGCGCCGGGTACTCATCCAGCGGACACGTCGCCAGGAACGCCGATTCATCGGAGTCGTATCTCTTGAGGGCATGATCACGACGGGAACCAGCAAGAAACCGCCCATTGCATTGCCCATCCCTCTCATCGGCGGTGAATCGGCGGGCGATCAGACGATCGTGGGGCAGCTGCGACGAGCGGAGAAGATGCCCAATATAGCGGCGCTGATCTTCCACGTCGATTCCGGCGGCGGTTCGGCGTTGGCTTCCGACCTGATCGCCCGGCAGATCGAGTTGTTGGCGGCCAAAATGCCGGTCGTCATCTACATGGGCAACGTAGCGGCCTCGGGCGGCTACTACGTGGCCGCGCCGGCCAGCCATATCATGAGCCAGGAGGCTACTATCACCGGCTCCATCGGGGTCATTTCCGCCCGATTCAGCTCGGCGGGATTCTACGAGCGGCTATCCGCCAATCGGGTCACTCTGGAACGCGGCGAACACGCCGGTCTGTATCGAGACACCAGCCCCTGGACCGAGGCCGAGCGCGCCATCTTTCAGCAGACAATCGTCGAGATCTACGATCAATTCAGGGGAATTGTGAGCAAGAATCGGGGGATGACATCTGACGAAGTGGATGAGATCGGTCTGGGCCGGGTGTGGACCGGGCGCCAGGCATTATCACGCCGGTTGGTGGACAGTCATGGCGACTTTCTGGACGCGATCAAAAAGGCGGCCGAACTGGCCGCCTTACCTACCGATGATCTCTATGCTATTCCGATGCTGGTCCTGTCTTCACGCGATCCCGGCTACACCTTGCCGGCCGCGGGCCACTCGCAGGTAATCGAGGAATTGACCCGGTTGCTCTCGGGCGAGCAGCTGAGATCGTTGAACGGGCGGCCGCTGCTTCTCCTACCATACGATTTGCGGCTCCGGTGAATAGTCCGCGGCCGTATCCAGCCAATCCTTGACCCGGCTTTTCGGTTCGCGAAGATGGATGGTCACCATGGAATAGGCGCCTTCGGACAGCCGTTCCAGCCGGTAATTTTGCTTCATCAGCATGGCCCAGGTGGCATCGTTACTGTTCTGCACGGTTCCAAGAAGCTGTTCGTAGCCGTCTTCCTCAGCATTTCGAATGAGCAAACGAAGCAGGGTGGTTCCAATACCCTGCCGATGGTGATCATCGCGGACCGAGACGGCGATTTCGGCCTGCAAGGGATTTAACTCAACATAACGAGCCACGCCAATCAGCGCGCCCTCGTGATCGGGCAGATCGGCAAAGGCCGCCAACCCGTAGCTGGTCGTTTCCACCAGGTGGGCGATTAGTTCAGCCTCCGACCAGACTCGGTCCATGGGCACATTATCGGCCGACTGCATGAACCGGCTATAGCGACTGCCCGAACTCATGTGTTCAAACAGGTCAACCAGATATGGAGCATCATCAGGCCCCAGGGGACGAACGCGCACCGTCAGGCCCGATTTGGTCTGAAATGTATCGATCGTACTTGTGTTTCTCATATTTATCCTATTATGACGCATTGCGTCATACAAAGAATACCATGACACAAAATAAAAATCAATACCCCGGCCGCTTTCCAACGCGATGTTAACGGAGGCAAGGTATACAGGTTATTAAGGTGAAGCCTTAATCAGGCATGGAGTATCCCATTGTGCTCCTCGGACAGTCGTCCATAACCCAGGCGGAGATCATCCATCCGATATGCAACCTTTACCGGCCTGAAGCGTAATGTACGGTAGCGAGACAAGCTGATATTATTACGTGTCGGAAGCGTCGTATTTCCCCGGCATCGACACAGTTTTTGGCGAGACAAGGAACAGAACATGAGTAAAAACGACAACGATTCCCTGCGAGCATCACTGGCGGAGCTACCCTTCATCAGTCCGGCTCAGGTAGAGCAGTGGGTCGATCTGCAACAGACGATCGATCGCACGCGAGATTATCTCATCCGGGCCGTTCCCCAGGCACAGCACAGCATTGACGAAGCCCAGAAAATCCTGGCCCAGCGTACCTACACCCTCGTCTTCTTCGGCGGCACGGGCGTGGGCAAGAGCACCCTGATCAACGCGCTGCTCGGCCGCAACCTTCTGCCGACCGGTGCGGTGACGGCCGTCACCGGCACCATCGTCTATATCGAGCAAGCCGATGAGAACGAGGCCGAGTCACTCGTCCTGAACTACTGGAACAAGGATGAATTCGCCGACCGCGTCCGTCGCCTGTGCCAGTTGGCCGAAATCGACAGCTTCGACATCTCCAATTCCGGGGAGCGCGAACAGGCCAAAAAGGATATCGAGGCGCTGGAAGAGTCCCGCAAGGACGAGGCCAAGACCGAGCGCGACGAATTTCTGGATATCATCCTCGACTGCATCGAATCCTACGAGAACAACAAGGCTCTCTACAAGGAGGGCGCTCCGCCCCCGGTCAACCTGTCTCTCGATAACGCGGATTCGCTCAAGCATTTGCGCGAGGACAGTTTCAAGGGCAGCAATCAGCGTCAAATTCGCCTGATTCGGTCGGCCACCTTCCGCATTCACCCCAAGGCGGGCGTTCCGAACCTGCTGATGAACGGTTATTTGCGCATCGTTGACGTGCCCGGCCTGGGCGCGGGCATGCGCCTGCACGAAGCCATCACGCTGGAAGAGATGAAGCGCGAGGACGCGATGGTCGTTCTGGTGACCGATGCCGGGCGCCAGAGAGTGGACGAGATGAAATCGCTGTCGGCCGTCAACTGGATCAAGGAAAACCGGTTGTTCGGGCTTAGCGGCGGCGATCTGGACGAGGCGGCCTCGAAGATCTTCCTGGCCGTCAACGGCGCCAATGTCCGCCAGGCGTTCGACCGGCTCAACTCCGGCTTGCCCGAGGCTGAGCTGGAAGTCAAGGATGTGACCCGCTACATCGCCCCCAACTATTGGGAGCGCTACAGCAACCGCGGGCACAATCGACCCTATTTCCTGGTGATGGCTCCTCCGGCGCTCTATGTGCAAGACCCCGAACACGCCCCTGAGGAATTTGCCAGCGAGACCGAGCGTATCCTGAAAGTTTTCAAGGACCAACTCGGCACGGTGGCCACCAAGGACCCGCTGGAGCCGGAGACGAAAGAGGCGTTGCTGAAGCTGAGCGAAGTGCCGCTGCTGCGCGAGAGCCTGATTCATTTCATCCAGCATGAGCGCGTCCGCAGCCAGCTGCGCGAGGCGGCCACCCGCACCCGCAACTCCCTGCAGGCGTTACGATTCTATTATGAGAAACAACTGGCCGCCCGCGGCGTCCAGCCCCCCTTCTCCACCAGTTGGGAGCAACTGCAGGAGCGACGCTACGAGAACGTCCTCAACCGGCAGCAGAAGGAACTCCCCCGGGCGTTCCATAATGCCCTGCTGGAACTGAGCAGCCGCACCAACAACGACGAGCGTTTCCGCCAGATGCTGCGGCCGACGCTGAACGGCATCAAGGGCATGGTCCAGGATTCCGTCCAGCGCGAGGTCGAGATGCTGCTGGAGAACTACGGCACCGAGTTCTGGGACGGCCGCGACGTCACCTACGACAACCTGATCTGGGGCACGAGCGGCATCGAGGTGCCGATCAAGCGCATCCTCTTCCAGGTCGAACTGGTGATGCAGGATGCCGTCTCGAAGTTCATGCCCGAGGCGGGCGATATCATGGCCGCCGAACTGGAGCGGACGCTGGAGGCGCACGAGATCCTCTCCCGCCTGGACCGTTCGGCCTACGGGCAAGAATATACCTATATCGTTCCCGGTGAAGCCGAGAATGCCATACCGCTCAATGATGCCTATCGGACGATCATCAGCCGTATCGGCCGCAACTTCCGCTACATCTGCCAGCAGGCGACGATGTACGAACTGATGAGGAACGACCGCTCGGTTCATTCGCGCCTCTATGCCGGAGAGCAGGAACTGGCCCTCCCGACCAACGAGCGCTTGCTCGATGTAGCCCTCTATGGGCCAGAGCGAGTCGCGCGCGAGATCGCCGCGTCGATGCCGCAACTCAGCGCGGCGACGAGCAACGAAGCCGCCCCGCAACCGGTCGAGGAGCCGATCGAGATCAACATCCTGGACACGCCCATCGGCGGAACAACCCCCGACTTCGACATCAGTTTCCTGGGCGAGGGTCAGACAGCCCCGGTCGCGGCCGATCTGGAGGCCAGCTACGCCGACCTGCTGGATAACGTGGCTGTCAAGGTGAACCGCATCTTCGCCGCCATCATCGACGATCTGTTCAGTGACGACGATTTGCTGCCGCGCTTGCGCCGCCTGTTCTGGCTGGAGGCCACCAAGGCCGAGCGAGACTTCAACAATCTGCTGGTCAAGCCCATGCTGCGCCAGCACGACCGCAATCTCCACAAGCCCGAGCTGCGCAAGGCGCTGGAAGTCGATCTGGAATCCGTCTCCGATATGGAAGAGTTGATGCGCGTCTGGGACGGTCTGCATCAACTGGAGTCCGGGATGACGATCTGACGAGGACGAGAGCTATCGGCCGCCGGACGGCGTGATTCGAGGCAACTCAATCGACCACCGGCGGCCGTCCCCCAATTGGGAGTAAGCGATGCAAGAATCCGCCCAAAAGCAAATTCAGGCCTTCCCGGGCAAGGCCCAGCAGGTCGCGTTTGCCGGTCGCCTGCTCGAATGGCTGAATCACGATCTCAATCCCAACGGCGAGCCTCTGGCCGAATCGCGAGCCAGGGCGCTCTTGCTGGCGGCCAACGTGCTGGATGAGCCGACGCGCCACAGCTTCGCCCAGGCGGTCGATTCCGAGCAAGGGATGCGGCTGGCGCTGTATGGCCTGCTGAGCGAAAGCGGCCTGTCTGAAAACGAGGAAGTCGCCGCCCTGGCAACCGCCGCCGCGGGCATATCCGGCGCGGTCGACAAGGCCCCTGCCCCGTCGTGGCTGGCGCTGGCTGTGGCCGCGTTCGCCTGGCGCAGCGACTTTCTCCTCGACAGTTTCGATCCCGCCTCCCCGCCCAATCCCTACAGCCCGGCGGGACAGGTGTTGAAGCGAGCGGCCTACTTCATGCGACAGGAAGTTCAACGGAGCGCCACGGAACGCGACAAGCTGAGCCGCAAACTGGCCCATGTCACGGGCGGTGCGCCATCGCTCGACGCCCTGAATCCGGCCGGGCCGATTCCGCCGTTGCCGCCCTTCTATCGGCCGCCCATCCCCGAGAACTACCCCGAATATAACCCCGGCATCGAGGTATTGCCGGATGAGCTAAGCCATCCCGCAATGCCGTCGCGTCAGGGGTCGATCAGCATCACCGATGATGACTTGGCCGGAACGGGAACCGGCGCGCCGATCATCCAGCCGCCGTTGCACATCGATCTGTCATCGGCCGAGCCACCGGCACGACCGACAACGCTGCCGCCGGCGCCGCCACGCCCCCATGTGGTGATGCCCAACGCGGCCGTGGCGGCACACTCCGGAAGCCCACGACCCAAAAAGCGCGGCCGCAACGAGATGAAGGCGACCAAACTCCAGATCGTCGTGCAGGAGCGGCCGGACGGGCCGGGGCTGTACGGCTTGCAGGTGCGCGTCAGTTCGCGCGGCATTCGGCGCTATGTGGCCGGCACCACCAACAAGGACGGCGAGTTTGTGTGCGAGCTGCCGGTGCGAACGGACACGGGCCTGACCTATGACGTCGACGTGACCTGGCCGCGGGAATACGGCAATGAAGTCGAGCGCAAGTCGATCACGCTGAACGCTGACCGGACCCACTTCACGCTGCCATTCTATCGCGCCCTGAAGGGTTCGGCCTAGAACGATATGGCCGAGGGTGACCGCTTGCAGATTACCGCGGAGGATATCGAATCGCAGGGCCACCGCGTCACCACCCCTCCGGTTCTGACCATCCGGCCGGAGGATGTGCCGGCGGCCGCGCTGCTTCCCGTGTCCCGGTCGGGCCACACCCTGCTGATCACGTCGGAGGACGTGGCCGCCTTTGAACCGGCCGGCGAGGAAGTCGTGGCCGCCCTCGAGCAAAAGGCCTTTGCCTTGGTCAACGAAGCGCGCTCTGAACACCTCCCGAAATGGATGGGACGCGGGCCGTTGCAGTGGCATCCGGCGCTGGCTCTGGCCGCCCGCCGTCATTCGGCCGACATGCTCGAACGACGCTATGTCGCCCACACGACGCCGGAAGGGATCACCGTCGGCAAACGGCTGGACCGCGACCACATCAGCTATCTGGCCTGCGGCGAGAACATCGGCGTTGTCTACGGCCCGGCCAGCCACGGCGAGCGTGGCGTGCTGGAGATCCACGCGGCTTTCATGAACCAGCCGCGCCGGTTGACCAACCATCGCGCCAACATCCTTAATCCGGTATGGACCCACGTGGGCATCGGCGTCGCCTATGCGCCCGAGGGGCCACGCTGACCCGGCCGGCATAGAACCCGGGTTGTTCAGAAAAACCCGGTTACGAGGAAAATCAGACAGAGGAATTTCATGACGGATTCGGAATTAATCGTTATCACCGACCCCGACAGCGACCGGTACCATACCTTCGGCTACATCAGCTGGTGGCAGCAGGAAGTCGTGCGCAACGCCACAGTACTGGTGATCGGGGCGGGCGCGTTAGGCAACGAAGTGCTCAAGAATTTGGCCCTGATGGGCATCGGCAACATCCTGATCGCCGATTTTGACACCATCGAGGACAGCAATCTCAGCCGTTCGGTGCTCTTCCGGACAAGCGACCGCGGCCGCCGCAAGGTCGATGCCGCTGCCGACTCCGTCAAGGAGATCAACCCGGACGTGAAGGTCAAGGCCTGGCACGGCGATATCAACTTCGAGATGGGGTTGGGCGTGTTCCGCCACGTCGATGCCATCGTCGGCTGCCTGGACAATCGCGAGGCGCGCCTGTCGATCAATCGCTTCAGTTGGGCGGTCAATCGGCCGTGGGTCGATGGGGCCATCCAGGAGTTGATGGGCATCGTGCGCGTCTTCCGGCCGGGCGAGGGGGCCTGCTACGAGTGCACCCTGACGGATATGGACTATCAGATCATCAACCTGCGCTACTCCTGCCCGCTGCTGGCGCGACAAAACATCCTGCAAGGCAAGGTGCCGACGACGCCGACCAGCGCGTCCATCGTCGCCGCCTTCGAGACCCAGGAAGCGCTCAAGCTCATCCACGGCATGGAAGTGCAGCCCGGCAAGGCGCTGATGATCAACGGGCTGACCAACGACATCTACACGACGGAATATCCGGTGAAAGAGTTTTGCATGAGCCACTCGACGCTCGACCCAATCGTGGAGCTGCCGGAGGCGACAGCCGCGGGGACGACCCTGGCCGGCTTGCTGGCGCTGGCCCGCGAGCGGCTCGGCCCGGAGGCCGTGCTGGAGTTCGACAGCGAGCTTGTGGTCTCGATGGTCTGCGGCGCTTGCGGCAACGAGGAGCCGATCTTCCAGCGGATGGCACGGCTGTATGAAGAAGCGGCCGCCTGCCCCAATTGCGGGGCCAAGCGCGAGATGCACCTCACCCACCGCATCGACGGCTCGGAGGATTTCCTCGGCCGCACGTTAGCCGAGGTCGATGTGCCGCCGCTCGGTATTATCCGGGCGCGAAACGGCAGTGAGCGTTTATACTTGGAGTTGACGGGAGACAAGGTGACGTTTTTGCAGTTCGCCTGACCCGATGAAAAAAGGCCGGGGCTTCCGGCTGCAACCGCAACACCCATAATGCGTATTGTGTTATGAATCAAAACGATGGAGGCTTTTGAATAAAATGGCGAGTACAAAGGTAATCATTTACGATCCGACCGGTTCCAAGAAGACCCCGGTTGAACTGCCCGACGACGTGCCGATGCGCCGGCTGATCCCCGCTCTGGTGAGCAAGATGGGACTGCCGACAACGCAGGGCGCCAATCCGATCACCTATCGGTTGGACCACCGCTCCTCCGGCAAGCGACTCGGCGATGAGGAATCATTGCGGGACGCAGGCGTGAAGGAAGATGACATCCTCAGCCTGTTCCCCGAAGTTACGGCCGGCTAAGGTCCGGGAGGGCCATTCGGGTTTGCGAACGATTATCGGCCGCAACGCTCGGCGCCTTCATCCGACCCATCCGGGTGCGAACGCATCCGTCCACGGTACCGAACATGCCCTTCCGAAGACACGCCCGACGCCGGTAAGCGTAGAGGCGGTCGCCGGAAGGGCATCTGATTCAGGCTATTACAGGTAGGAGAGACCCATGCCCTTTGACATTCGTGAAACCCGATTGCGCAACGACTACCAGCGTGTGCGCGATCTGGCGAATCGGAGTGAACTGATCCATGTCGTCAGAACTGAAGGCGATCCGCCGGAGAAGTATCTGATCCGTTACACCTGCCGCGGCGTGGAAGGCATCTCCGGTTCAAACCAACCCGTCTACCGCGAGCAGCATGATGTGACCATCTATCTGCACGCGGAATACCCGCTGAAGCAACCACAACTCAAGTGGATGACCCCCATCTTCCACCCCAATATCCACGTCACCGGCGCGGTTTGCATCGGCGCGTGGTGGCCGGCCAAGACGCTGGACGAGCTTCTCCTGACGCTGGGCGAGATGATCCAGTACAAGAATTACGAGCCGCGAGACCCGATGAATTCCAAGGCGGCCGCCTGGGCCATCCAGCGCAAATCGCTGTTTCCCGTCGACCGCCGGGAGCTGAAGGGGCAATCCGTGGCCGACCTGATCGTCATTCGCGACGAGGAGTCCAATGACCTCGGTATCAAAATCGGCTGATCCGGCCGGCGACTTGCCGCCTCAACCGGAGCCTACGGCGTCCGAAACGGCACAAAACGACACGGCGGCCTCCCATCGCCAGGCGCTGACGGGACTGCCTTTCCGCCAGCCGCCCGCCCCGCCGTCCGATTGGCTGAATCACGGCGAAATCCCCGGCGAGGGGCAACCGGTCGTGCTGATTCACCAGACGGCTATCCTCCAGGTGATCGCCCATAGCCGCAGCAACATGGATTGCGAGCTGGGTGGCGCGCTGCTGGGCCATGCCTATCGCTACCGGAACGGCACCATCGTCGAGGTGAAGGCCGCGCTGCCGGCCACGAGCGCCGACCACGGCCCGGTCCATTTCACCTTCTCGGCCGATTCATGGTCGAAGCTCCACCGCGACCGCGCGGCTCATTACCCGAATCTGGACATCATCGGCTGGTTCCACACGCACCCCGACCTGGGTGTTTTTTACTCCAGCGACGACGTGGTGGTCCATTCGGCCGCTTTCACATTGCCCTGGCACATCGGTCTGGTCGTCGACCCCGTGCGCGACGAGGCCGCCTTCTTCGGCTGGGTAGCCGGCAAACTGACCCCTCTGAACGGCTTCCATGAGCTGCCCGAGCGACAGCCTGAGAGCCAGGTTCCGTGGCGAGCCGTGCGAACGACGGTGTGGGACCATCCCTACGAGGCGGACTCCCGCCCGCAGGCCGGGAACGACAGTCACGTCGTGCTGGCCCGCAGCGGACGGCCGTTATTTTCCGGTCGCGAGTTAGGCCTGATCGCCTCGGCCGCAGCCTTATTACTGTCTTTTTTTTTAATCTTCGGCGCCGTTCTACCCCTAATGAACCGGGTCAACCTCCTGGAGACGACGGTTCTTAATTTGGCCCAGGCGTCACTGACCGACAGCAACAGCCTGACCTGCCCCGACCCGCGACTGCGCATCCTCTCCCCGCTCAGCGGGCAGGGGTATCCCGTCGGATCGGCCATCCAGATCGTCGGCACGGCCGAATATCCCGGCGCGCGGCGCTACCAGGTCGATGCCCGGGCCGCCGGGGCCGGGCAATGGGGGATGATCGGCCGCTCGAACCGGGACACCCGCCTTGGCGAACTGACCCAATGGGACACAGCCGGACTGCCGGCGGGCAGCTATGAATTACGCCTGTCGCCGGTCGACGCCAACAATATTCGCCTGGCAGACAGCAGCCCGTGCACTATCTCGCTCAGCCTGATGGCCTCGAGCGCCAATTAACCATAACGACATGACCGACAAGACCGATATCACTTATACAGCACAGATCACGCTCAGCCTGCCGGGCAAGGAGGACACCGCGTCGGTCGTCGTCACGCTGACCCCGGCCGACCGGGTGCCGCTGAACGGCCAGGCCAAGCCGCTCTCGGAGTGCACCCTGGCCGAATTGAGCGCCTATGGCGAAGCGCTGGAGGCCGAAGTCTGGGACGCCTATGAGGCAATATCCCTGCTCGACTTGCGTGAGCGTTCGGCCGTCGATATTCGTGTCATGGCCCTCGACGACGGCGGGCAAGCCGTCGATGAGGTGGCGGATTGGCTCGATCAGGCCATCGTTTTGCCGATAGCGGCGGAGGCCGAACCCGCCATCACCAGCGAAGACCAACCCGCGACAAACGAGGACGAAGAAGCCGAGGAGGCCCCCCCGTCCCCGGCCGAGCCGGCGATAACGATCATTCCGACAACGACCGAGGCGGCCAAGAAGGCCAAACCCGCCCCACAAGAGGAACCGCCCCCCCAAGCCAAACTCGAGCCGACGACGATCATCCCCAGCCAGGCCCGTGTGCGCGTGGCCGGCGGGCGATTGCCTCTGGCGGAGGCGGGCGGCGCGGCGGCCGACATTTTGCTCGACGAAGCCCCGTTGCGAGCCATGCAAGCCCACGCGCTCAGCAGCCTCGATCGCGAGGTGGCCGGGGTCATGGTCGGCCGCCAGCCGGAGAAGCAGCCGGACGGCCGCTACCTCGTCCATATCATCGACAGTATCGTGGCCAAGCACACCGTCATGCAGGGCGCGAGCGTCACCTATACCCCCGAAAGCTGGCGCTACATGACCGACACCCTGTGGGAGCGCTACCCCGACGAGAGCGCGGTGATCGTCGGCTGGTACCACACTCATCCGGGGTTTGGCATCTTTCTGTCGGGCATGGATCTGTTCATCCACCAGAACTTTTTCACGCAAGTCTGGCACGTCGCCTATGTGCTGGACCCGCGAGCGCGCACCAGCGGCTTTTTCTGCTGGAATCGGCCGAAGACGAAGGTCAATCGTTATGATTTCATGTGGCCGGAATGGTCGGCCGGTTCGTGGTAGCCGTCCGAGAGATTAAGCGGCATGGAAACAGAGGATGGACATGATGTATAATCAAAACTCGGAAGCGCTGCACGGCGGCATAGCGACGACAACCAACCCGCCTCATCATAACGGCCGGGTTCCCGCTTCCGGGTTTCGAGTCATGGATGAACAAGAGTACCCTCTGATTCATATCACGGACAACGACATCGCCGAGGCCAATCGGCTCAGTCTGTCGTGCCCCATTTGCGGTAGCGCAGTTGAGGATCATGTCGATGGCGAGGCCCTGGTGCCGGTCGTTTGCGATTCTTGCGGCACGCTCTATCATCGCGCCTGTTGGGAGCAGAGCGGCGGGAAATGCGCCGTGCTGGGCTGCGGCAGCACCAAATTCCACATCCACGGCATGGACATTGGCCCGGTGCTCAAGGTCAAATACACCGATCTCGGCCCCCACTCGGCCAACGGCGGCCAATCCTCCGCCAGCGCCCGGAATCGCAAGCTGAAAGAAGAGCAGCGGCGACAGGTGCGCAACATGACCCTGTTCCAGCGTTTCTGGCGCTGGCTGTTCGACCAGATCAAGATCAATCAATAACAGAGAGGCCGCTCATTCAAGCGGTCTTTATCCTCATCCATGATTCGCGCCCACCACATCGCCGAAACGTCAGCTTTCCTGGGGCAGACGTGCGCCTTGTGCAAGCAGGAATTCGTCCTCGGCGATGAGATCGTCATCTGTCCGGAGGACGGCAGCCGCCACCACGCCGGCTGCTGGCAGGCCAACGGCAACAAGTGCACGGCTTATGGCTGCACCGGAGCGGGAGCGATCGGCGTGCCGGAGCAACCGCAAGGGCGCCCGGTTCGGGAGCGCCCCGGCAGGCGGCCGCGCGTCATCACCCAGGGGCCGGAGCAACCACTTCCCCGCCCGGCCGCGGCTCGCCCCATCCCCAACGCGCCCGGCTCCAAGGTGCGCACGCTGCCGGCCGGCAGTGTCGGCTGCGCCCGTGCCTGCCTGATCATCGCCATCGCCCTCGCCATCGTGTTGTTTGCCGTGGGCTGCTTTGGGCTGTGGGCCATCGCCGACTATCTGATGCTGAATTTGTTCCATTTGCCGTATCGCCCGCCGCTGGACACGGGAGTAGTGATTATGTCGCTGCTGGCAGTCTAACGCTCCGCGCTGACGCTTGATCGAACGTTTGCGTCAGGCCACGCTTCTGTTCACCCGCACATCCGCCGTCGCTTCACAGGCAGTAAATAGCGGCGGCAATAATAGTTAAGAATGGGCATCCCCACCCTGTTATTTACTTTAATTACTTTATTTACTTGATTAATACCCCCCGGCTCCAGGACTTATGAAAGTTAAACAAGTAAATAAAGTTAATATTATGAAGGGGGTACAGGAGAAACAATTGGCGGCGGCCGCGCGGGAATGGGCTGTTTGGACGGCAAGCTGACCGCTTGC
>CAZZJN010000025.1:0-30089 GCA_964654505.1 uncultured Ardenticatenaceae bacterium
GGCTGTGTTCTGGCAGAAGCGATCGAAGGCGACGCGCTGGTCATCGCTGCCGTTAGCCAAAAAATAGGCGTGGGCCTGACGCAGTAATTCATTCTTGTATTCGATGACCGGCCCGAAATCGATGGCCGTTGGGGAGAAATCGGGGATAACCTTGACCGCCGCGGCCGGCAGAAAGCCGTCGCTTACCAGCCGGTCGGGGCTGATGAGCAACGGGTTGCCGGCAAATGCCGAGAACGACTGGTAGGGGGAATCTCCGTAACCGGTGGGGCCGAGCGGCAGGGTTTGCCAGATTCGCTGTTTGGCGGCCGTCAGGAAATCGACGAAACGATAGGCGTTGTCGCCCAGGTCCCCGATGCCGTAGCGGCCGGGCAGGCTGGTGGGATGCAACAGGACTCCCGCGGAACGTTCGAAATTCATGGGTGAAATCTCCTGTACGATTATTCAGTCTAATCGGCCGTCAACCGGCCGCCTTGCCGCGTCAGGGTCTCAGACTATCCAGGCAGGGTATCTTTTCCCGCGCATTGTCCGGACGGTCGCCGGGATTGTGAACCTGGACCAGAAAGGAAACGCCGCGATGATCAGTCTCGATGCCTTCCCACATAATCAAGCCGAAGCCCTTTGCATAATAGTATTTTTCAAACGGCCGTTCAGCCGGGCGGCCACTCACTTCATTATACGCCGCCATGACCACGACGTCGCGTGCTTTGTAGCCCAAACCGGGCCTTCCTTCTACATCAGGCAGGGTCAATCGCTCATGCACGGCTTCCAGCTTGATCCAGGTGACATGTCGCCCGGACAGATGGGAGTTCATCACGCAATTGCCCTTTCGCCGGCTGACGACCACCACACTGCGGCGATATGCCTGGCCGACCGACATCATGCGTGGAACCCAGACCGTTCCATATCTATCGCCGTCCATTAGTGTATAGAAATTACCCGATCCCGGCGAGGTATCCGTGCCCCGATAAATGAAGCGCTCGTCGGACCACATCTCCTCCCACTCGCTGTTTTTTGTCTGGTAGAATCGCGCCCCCTCGCGCTGGGTTTGCATGCGTTGCTGGCCGATTAACGGGCCGTTGGGCATCTCAAAAATATGCTTCATCTCATAGAGGCGGCCGTCCCCGCGCATGAAGGGCAGCATGTCGAACTTCTGGGGTTCCTCGACCACCACGATGGAGACGAAGATGGTGGAGCCGAAGAAATCACCTCGCGGATTGCGCATCCGCCAGCGACCGATGTGGCGGCCGTCATCATCCGGCGCGATCATTTTGACCGATACGTTGATCACCCCTTGCGGTCCGACCCCGGCGACGGGCACCCGCTTGACCTCGCTCATCTCCGCGCCGCCGACAAAGGCCAGCTCATAGCCGTCGGACCAAAGGACCGACCCGGTGTTGCGGATGGTCCAGGTCTTTTCGAACGACGCTCCGGAGCGAATTTCGGCGCCGTCCGGGATCGTGACGTGTTCTTCCAGTTGGGCGTCCTCCTGAGCCGAGGAGCCGGGAGTAGACGAAACAGGGACGCGGATCTCGATGTACAACAGATCGCCGAACAATACGCCCTCGGCATTGCGGGCGCGCCAGGTGCTGCGCTGGAAACCCGGGGCTAATGGCGCTTGCAGCGGGACCGTGACCTCAGTCGTCTCGCCCGGCAAAGTGGCCGGCAGAGGGACGCTGTCCGGCCCGTTCATGTTGTTGTCGGCTACGAAGACAAGCGAATAGCCGGGTCCCCAGGCCGACGATCCGGTGTTGCGAATCCGCCATGTCTTGAGAATACGCTCCCCGGCGATCACGACGGTCTCGTCGGGGAAGGTGACGTCGGTTTCAAAGACGGCGTTGTCGAACGTGCCCAGCCGCACCACTTCGATTTCCGTGAATAATATGTCGCCGAACGGGGCGCCGTCGGCCGAACGGGGCTGCCA
Source organism: uncultured Ardenticatenaceae bacterium (assembly GCA_964654505.1). Taxonomy (GTDB): domain Bacteria; phylum Chloroflexota; class Anaerolineae; order Promineifilales; family Promineifilaceae; genus Promineifilum. Next base: position 1,922 of record CAZZJN010000025.1, read on the forward strand.
GGTTGAGCGGTGAAATCCGACCGTTCCCGGCGCGCTCAACTCAATGGACACGTCGGCCTCGTCGCCCGGTTCAGTGTGGGGCAGGGGGACGGTCGCCGGCCCAGCGATCGAATTGGTGGTTGTCGCCGCCAAAACATAGCCTTCGCCCCAGGTTGAACTGCCTGTGTTTCTGATGCGCCAGGTCTTTGTGAAGGTGTATCCGGGCTGCATGCGCGTCCCGTCGAGCACGGTGATGTCGGCGACGAATTTTGCGCCGTCCTGTTGCCGGGTGTTCGACGCGACAACCGTCAGGTCGGCTTCATAGACCGGTCCAAACAAATTGCCCTCGGGATCGCGCAATTGCCAGCGTGACCGATAGTGGCCGGCCTTTGCCGGCGTGTTCAGCGTGACGGACAGGTCGGCCGTCCCCCCCGGCCGGACGGTCGGCAAGGGCAGGAATTCCGGGCCGCCCAAGGGATCGTTGATGGGGATCAACTTGTAACGGCCGTCCCAGGTTGAATCGCCTGAATTGCGCACGCGCCATGTCTTGAGGACTGCCCGGTTCGTCTCGACTTTCGTCCCCGGCGGCAGGGTGATGTCGCCGATCAGCACGGCGTCATTGCGCCGCTCGATGGGCGTCACGACGATGTCGGCGAATAGTTCGAAGAGGAAGAGGCGGCCGCGGCCGTTGCGCGGCTTCCATGTGCTGCGATGCCGCCCCGGCGTGGCCGGCGCGACAAGCGGCAGACTGACCTCGCCCACCTCGTTAGGCTTCAACGGTGGTAGCGGGACGCTCTCAGGGCCGTCCATCCGGTCATCCGCGGCGTACTCCAGAGTAAAGTTGTCCCAGGTTGATGTGCCGGTGTTGCGCACGCGCCAGATCTTCGTGAACGGTTTTTCGGTCGGGATGGTTGAACCGTCGGGGACGGTGACATCGGCCAGCCAGGTCATCTCGTCGATGAGCGGCAAATTGACGTCGCTGAAGTAGCGCGCCGGATCGACTACGTCGGGCAGAACGTAACCCTTCAGGCCGTGGCCCAGATGTTGCAATGACAGATGCAGGTGGACGCCGCGAGCGTTGCCTGTCGAACCGGCGATCCCCAGCCGTCGCCCGGCCTCGACGACGTCGCCGACCGCCAGGGTCGGGTTAACCGACGCCATGTGGGCGTACCATGTCACCCACGTCGTCCCGTCGCTCCACTCGTGACGGATTCGTACATAGTTGCCGTAGTCCGTGCCGCCCAGCCGGATGCGATCGATGACGCCGCGCTGGGCGGCGACGACTGCCACGGCTTTGCCGGCGACGAGCGCGCGCAGATCGACGCCCTCATGGCGGCCGTTGGCATAGGGGCGCGGACTATTGAACGGGTCGGTGATGAAGAAACCGGTGGCTACCGGGTTAGTCAAGCTGAACAGCGTCGAGTTGTCGTTCGGCATCGATACTTCCTACCTGAACTACGACAGCCGACCTTGTTTGACTGGCTGACGAGATTGACGCGGCCTCTAGCCGCGATAACGCATCTGGGCGGCCGCCCACTCGTATAGTTGTTGATATCCCTGAGCGGAGCGATGCCACGAGAAATCGGTCTGCATCCCATTCTGTTGTATGCGCCGCCACCCTTCCTTGTCGACATTATAGATATAGGTCGCGCGCTGGATGGCGTTCCATAACGCATTGGAACTGAAATCATAAAACGAAAAGCCGGTGATGCCGTCATGGACCGTGTCCGCCAGGCCGCCGGTCGACCGGACGATGGGCACGCTGCCGTAGCGCATGGCGATCATCTGCCCCAGACCGCACGGCTCGAAGAGCGACGGCATCAGGAACATATCGCTGCCGGCGTAGATCAGGGGGGCCAGTCCGGCGTGATAGCCGAGATAGGCGGCCATCTTGTCCTTGTGATAGCCGGCCATCCGGGCGAACATGTTCTCGTATTGAGGGTTGCCAGTGCCCAGGACGATAAATTGCGCCGGCCCCGAATAGCCGTTCATCAGCATGTGCAGGGGGTGGCCTACGATGTCCAGCCCTTTTTGGTAATCCAGCCGGGAGATGATGGCCAGGATGGGGATATTGGGCACTTGCGGCAGACCGACGGCTGCCTGCAGAGCGCGCCGATTCTCCTCCCGGTTTTCCAGTGAATCCAGATCAAACGGGGCGGCCAGCCGTTTGTCGGTGGCCGGGTTCCATTGGTCATAGTCGAGGCCGTTGAGGATGCCGTGCAGGTTGCCCTGGCGGTAGCGCAGAAGGCCGTCCAGATGGGCCCCGCCGTCGTGGGTCATGATCTCCCGCGCGTAGGATGGGCTGACCGTGTTGATGATATTGGCGTGATAGATGCCGCGAGCCATGAAATTGACTTCGTTGTAGGCCTCCTCGGTCAGGGAGTGGGTGAAAATCTGCATATAGTCGAAGATGTTCCAGTTCGTCCTGCCCTGATGAGCCAGATTGTGGATCGTGAAGACACTGCCCATGCCGCGATAGCGGGGGTGGGCTTGCCCGGCGGTAGCCAGCCAGGTGACGGCCGGAGCGGAGTGCCAGTCGTGGGCATGGAGCAGATCGGGGCGCCAGTCGATCGACTCCGTCAGGCTGAACGCGGCCTTGCTGAAGAAAGCAAACCGATAGGCGTCGTCCCAATAGCCGTAGATATTCTCACGATTGAAGAGGCTTTGTTGGGCGATGAAGTAAACGGGGACTTCGCTGCCGGGCAATTTGCCCTCGAACGCCCCGGCCTGGACGATTCCCGAACCCGTTGGGACGTTGAGTTGCAACGGCATGCTCTCGACGCCGGGATAGCCGGCCTCAATATTGTGATAGGCGGGCATGACGACCCGGACGTCGTGCCCCATCGCATAGAGCGCTTTGGGCAAGGAGCCGCCGACATCGCCCAGACCACCGACTTTGGCAAAGGGCACAGCTTCGGCTGTCAGGAAGAGAATGCGTAATGGTTCGGCCATGGTCATTTGTCACATTGCCGCCCAAAATTAACCGTGACGGAATACCCGGCGAATTTGGGCGATAGATTATGAAACATTACCACAGGTGATGAGGTACCGATACAAGGTCGACCTGGATATTGTCCCTGATTATGTGCAGTTGATCAAATCGAATTGGGTTGAGCGTCGCTGCGGAGCCGCTTATTTGCGCCACAGAACCACGACGGCCACTCCGGCCAGAAGGGTCAGCACCAGACCCGCCACCATCGCGCCAATTCCCAGAATGTTGCCCCAGTCCCGCCCCTGCGATGTCTCTTCGACTTCGGGGGCGGCCATCGCCACGGCCGAGGGTTCAGGCGACGGCGATCTCGTGGGAGTAACGGTGGCCGTCTCGACTATCTCAGGTGTGGATGTCATCGTCGCCGTCGGCGTCATGGTGGGTTCGGGGGTGGGCGTAGGCGGCCGAATGAGAAGCACCTGCCCGATCTGGAGAAAGGCGTTGGGATCCAAATTATTCATGCCTATCAGATCGTCCAGGGACAGTCCGTACCTGAGGGCGATCGCCAGGGCTGTGTCGCCACGCTGGACGATATGGGTCAATTGGGGCGTGGCGGTCGGCGGCGGCGCTTCACCCTCCATGAGTCGCACCTTGATCTCGTTGCCCGGATGGACGACGGCGTCCTCCGGCAGCGCGTTGAGCCACAGCAATGTGGCCAAATCGGTGCGATAGTTTGCGGCTATGGACCACAACGACTCCCCCTCGCGCACAATGTGGTAGACGGGTGGCGTCGGTGTCGGGGGCGGTGGTTGGCCGTCGGCCAGACGGATCGTCAGCTTATCGCCGGGGTTGATCACGCTGTCCTCGTTCAGGCCGTTGAACAGGTATAGATCGGCGATCGACACTTCATAGCGTGCGGAGATGGCCCACAGGGTGTGACCCTCCAGCACAGTATGGACGATGGAGCCGTCTTCGTTCGGCTGGGCCAACTGGATGGGCGCGACGATGAACGGGACGTCGACAACGCGTTGTTCGGCACGTGGTGGGGGTGCATCGTAGGGTGTGCCGAAAACCATCACATAGAAGTTCTGGCCGTTGCCGACGGCAAAACCGACGCCCGCCTCCACCCAGCGAGGGTTGAGCATGTTGCTAAAGTGAATGGCGCTGTTTCGCCACCAGACGACGCCTTGCTGGGGGGTCAGTTTTGTCCCGCCAACGAGATTTTCTCCAGCGTAGCCGACATATCCCGCCGCCTCGGCGCGGTCTTGCCAGGTGCTGCCGTTGATGCCGATGTGACTGTAGATCGCGTTCTGGGCAATGAAGTTAGCGTGGTTTTGCGCGGCCGAAGCCAGCGCCGCGTTATAGGTAAGGCTCGGCAAACCATACTCCGCCCTGACCTGGTTCACCAGTTGCAGAGTATCGTTCGTTGGATTGCCCTGTGCTTCGACTCTGCTCGTGAAGCCGGTGGCGAGGATTAACAACCCCAACAGGGCTGCCAGACTTATGCGCTGCGCCATACGGACCGGACTATAACCGGAAAAAGAGCGCGGGCAAGAGACATTAAGCCGGCTCTCCACATGCGGGTTTGGATTTTCTTCCGGTTGGGTCTTTACGTTCGGGATAGATTCGGCTATGTTTGCTATCTATGAGTGAAGACGTAATTCAACCAACGAGAGAGTCTGTCGTCAGTTTTCGAAAGGTGACGAAAGAAAATCTGGATGCCGTGCTGACCCTCAAGGTGAAGCCGGAGCAGCGAAATTTCGTCGCCGACAACGCAGTTTCGATTGCCGAAGCCCATTTTGAACCTAAAGCCTGGTACAGGGCTATCTACGCCGATGAGACCCCGGTCGGTTTCGTCATGCTCCATGACGATCCACAGGCCGGTGAATATTATCTGTGGCGATTGATGATCGGCGCTCGCTATCAGGGTCTCCATTTTGGGGAGCGAGCGATGCAACTACTCATCGACTATGTGCGCACCCGGCCGGACGCTACGGAATTGCTGGTTACCTACGTGCCGGCGGAGGGCAGCCCCCAACCGTTCTATCGTCGCTTCGGCTTTGTTGACAGCGGCGAGATGAGCGACGGGGAGGTAATCATGCGGCTGGCGCTCTGAAATTTTCGACTACTTCGTCTATCACGACTGGCATGGCGGCCTCGCCGGGCAAAGGGGCCGATGATTGTTGGTATGTTGGCCGGCGCAGCCGTCCTTAGCGAAACCCTCATCGTTCGCCAAACACATCACCTCAACCGGCGGGCCAAGCACGACCATCACAGGCAAATGGAGATAAATCAATATGCAATACAGGAGACTGGGCCAGGCCGGGATGAAGGTCAGCGCTATCGCTCTTGGCGGCTGGATCAACTTCGGCGAAGGCAAGGTAGTCGAGGATACTGCCCGCGAAGTAGTCAAGGCTGCCTACGATCAGGGTATCAATTTCTACGATCTGGCTGATGTATACGGTCATGGCGCGACCGAGGAGCATATGGGTGCATTATTGCGTGAATATCCGCGCCACACGTTAGTCATCTCAACCAAGGTCTTTTGGCCGATGAGCAAGGATGTCAACGATCGCGGCCTCTCCCGCAAGCATATCATGGAGAGCATCGATGGCAGCCTGCGGCGATTGGGGACGGAGTATGTCGATATCTATTTCTGCCACCGTCCCGATCCGGAGACGCCGATCCTGGAAACCGCGCGGGCGATGGACGACCTGATCCATTGCGGCAAGGTGCTCTATTGGGGGACGTCGGAATGGTCGGCCGATCAGATTCGCGAAGCCTGCGATCTGTGCGAGCGTTATGGGCTTTATCCGCCCCAGGTTGAACAGCCCGGTTATTCCATGTTAAATCGCCGGATCGTTGAAGATGAGATTCTGCCGGCGGCCGAACCACGCGGCATGGGTTTGGTCGCCTATTCGCCGCTGGAGATGGGCATGCTGACCGGCAAATATGACGACGGCATCCCCGCCGACTCACGATTTAGCCGCGAGGATTGGGCCGCCCGACGCTATCTTAATGAGGAGAACCGGACTCGCGTGCGCCGGCTGAAGCCGATCGCCGAGGAACTGGGGATCAGCCGGGCCCAGTTGGCGCTGGCCTGGGTTCTGAGGCAGCCTGGCATCAGCAGCGCCATCATCGGAGCCACGCGGCCGTCGCAAGTCCTCGATAACGCCGCCGCGGCCGAGGTCACGTTGACCCCCGATATTATTGAACGGATCGATGAGGTTCTAATTTCGTAGGGGAGGAAAAGACCCGGCGAGCGACCGCCCGCCGGATCGTGCCTTTACTTTGAGTCGCCGTCTTTCTCGAAGCTCAGCGAGGCCGAATTGATGCAATAGCGCATTCCCGTCGGCTCGGGGCCGTCGTCGAACAGGTGGCCCAGATGCGCGCCACAATTCGAGCAATGAACTTCCGTCCGCACCATGAAGAAGCTGCGATCGGTTTCCTCGTCGATATTTTCGGTCACCAGCGGCGCCCAGAAGCTGGGCCAGCCGCAACCGGCATCGAATTTGTGCTCGGAACTGAATAACTCAGCCCCGCAGCCGATGCAGGTGTAAACACCCTTTTCCTCGTTATAGTTAAGTGCTCCAGTGAAGGGGCGTTCGGTTCCTTTTTCGCGCGTGACGCGATATTGCTCGGGGGTCAATTGCGCTCGCCACTCGGCGTCGGTCTTTTGCACTTTGTAAGTCATGGCTTGCTCCTTGTTTGATCTGTCTCGATCTTACAAACTCTGTGTTGGAGAGTCATTAGATCAGCCGTTGCCTAAGGGTTTTTGTCATCAACGTTTCAGCCATTTTTGGGGTCCGTCGACGTTCCTGATCATCATTAGGCTGCCTGATTTCCCGGCGGTGGGTTGATTTGGAAGCCCTCGCGCCATCGCCTATAATGCTCTTGATGAATACCCCTCCGGCGTCGAAGCGATTGTTTGCCGTTCGTATCGTCCAATGGGGTGTGATGGGTTTGGCATTGTGGAATCTCGGCCGCGCGGTCGCTCTCGGACGCGAGATTGGCCGGCTTGCCGATCTCGGCCTGCACCTGATCCCCGATCCGCGGCTGCGACTGGCATTTTCGGCGGGGTGGGTGATACTATTCATGGCAGCTTTTGTGGTCCTTCGTCGCCGAAAGCCATGGTCGCCCTTGTTCATTCCGTTTCTTCTGGTGCTCTATGGTGTTTATGAAATTGGAATGATCATGATCTACACTCCGGAGCCGCCCGCGTTTCTGCCTGTCTCCATCTATATCGTCTTTGTTGGCTTTGTCTCCTGGGTAATGTGGCGGTCGAGTCGATTGTCCGCCAACAGCAGTCAAGGAGATCATTGATTCGAATGCCCTATGAATCCCAAAATCGAACAACTCCGACAGCTTAAGAAACAAGCCCTGATGGGCGGCGGCGAAGACAAGCTGGCCGCCCGCAAGGAAAAGGGCAAACTGACCGCGCGCGAACGAATCGAAATCCTCCTGGACAACGGTTCATTCAGAGAGATTGACTCGCTCGTCGTTCATCGCGAGACCAACTTCGACATGGACAAGAAGAAGATCCCCGGTGATAGCGTCGTCACCGGCTGGGGAACCATTGACGGCCGTCTGGTCTACGTGTTCAGTCAGGACTTCACTGTGTTCGGCGGCAGCCTGAGTGGCGTCCACGCCGAGAAGATCTGCAAGGTGATGGATATGGCCGTTCGCAACGGCGCGCCTATCGTCGGTATCAATGACTCAGGAGGAGCGCGTATCCAGGAAGGTGTCGTCAGCCTGGCCGGTTATGCCGATGTATTCCTGCGCAACACCCTGGCTTCGGGCGTCGTGCCCCAGATCAGCGTGATTATGGGGCCGTGTGCCGGCGGCGCGGTCTACTCCCCGGCATTGACCGACTTTATTTTCATGGTCAAGAACAGCAGCCATATGTTCATCACCGGCCCCGACGTCGTGAAGGCGGTGACTGGGGAAGATGTTACCTTTGAGCAGTTGGGCGGCGCGATGACCCACAACGCCATCAGCGGTGTGGCTCATATGGCGACTGAGTCGGAGGAAGATTGCCTGTTTCTGATTCGGGAATTGATGAGCTACTTTCCCTCCAACAATATGGAGGATGCCCCGTTCCGGCACAATGGGGATGACAACCTTCGCGCCGATGAAAAGCTCAATGATATCGTGCCCGACAATCCCAACAAGCCTTATGACATTCGCGACGTCATCCATCCCATCGTCGATGACGGCCGCTTCTACGAGATTCAGGAGCATTACGCCCAGAATATCGTCGTCGGTTTCGCTCGACTGGGCGGCTATAGCGTCGGCATCGTGGCTAATCAGCCGATGGTGCTGGCCGGGGTGCTCGACATTAACGCCAGCGAGAAGGCGGCCCGCTTTGTACGTTTCTGCGACTGTTTCAACATCCCTCTGATCGTGTTTGAGGATGTGCCCGGTTTTCTGCCGGGGGTTGACCAGGAGCACGGCGGTATCATCCGCCACGGAGCCAAGTTGCTCTACGCCTTTTGTGAGGCGACGGTGCCCAAGCTGACGGTCATCACGCGCAAGGCTTATGGTGGCGCTTATTGCGTCATGAACAGCAAACATATCCGCTCGGACTTCAACGTCGCCTGGCCCACGGCCGAAATCGCCGTTATGGGGCCGGAAGGGGCGGTCAACATCATCTACCGGCGCGAGATCGCCGAAGCTGAACACCCGGATGAAAAGCGTACGGAGTTGACCACAGAGTATCGCGATCATCTGGCCAATCCCTATATCGCTGCCCAACGGGGTTATATCGACGATGTCATCGAGCCGAGTGAGACGCGGCCGCGGTTGATCAACGCGCTGAACATGCTCCAGAACAAGCGTGACCATAACCCACCGAAGAAGCACGGCAATATGCCGCTTTAGGATGTGGCGCACTGTATATTTGAAGGAACGGGTTATTTGTTTGATCGTCCCAATGCCGGTGAACTCATCGGCTCCGCTCATAAAAATATGTGGTAACTCGTCATGGAAAGAGAAGACGGCCTTCTGGTCAAGAAATTTGACAAACTCCTGATCGCCAATCGAGGTGAGATCGCCTTGAGGATTTTGCGCGCGGCCAGGGAGCTGGGCATCGCCACGGTGGCGGTGTATTCCGACGCCGATCGGGGCGCTCCGCACGTGCGCTTCGCTGATGAGGCGTATCACATCGGCCCCCCTGCCGCGAGGGAAAGCTATTTGGTTATCGAGAAGCTGCTCGATATCGCTCGCCGTTCGGGAGCCGAGGCAATCCATCCCGGCTATGGCTTCCTGGCCGAGCGTGCCGATTTCGCTCAGGCGTGCGTGGATGCGGGCATCGTCTTCGTGGGGCCCCCGGCAAGAGCCATCGAGGTGATGGGCGACAAGCTCATGGCCCGCGCCACGGTGACGGCTGCCGGCGTGCCGGTCGTGCCGGGCACCTTGCCGGGCCAGACCGATGAAGAGATGATCGCCGCGGCGGTCACGATGGGCTTTCCGGTGCTGGTGAAAGCGGCCGCGGGCGGCGGCGGTAAGGGTATGCGTCCGGCCCACCGGGTTGAGGACCTCAGCGACGCCTTCGCTTCCGCTCGCCGTGAGGCCAAAGCGGCCTTCGGTGATGACACCATCTATATCGAGAAGATGATCACCGAGGCTCGCCACATCGAAATCCAGCTCCTGGCCGACAGTCACGGCAACACGCTCTACCTGGGCGAGCGGGAATGCTCGCTGCAGCGTCGCCATCAGAAGTTGATCGAGGAAGCCCCATCCTTTGTTGTCGATGCCGACCTGCGTCGCCGCATGGGTGAGGTGGCCGTCGCTGCGGCCCGTTCGGTGGATTATGTGAGCGCCGGGACCATTGAATTTCTGGTCGATCGCGAGAAGAACTTCTATTTCCTGGAGATGAACACCCGGGTTCAGGTCGAGCATCCCGTCACGGAACTGGTCACAGGCATCGACATCGTCCAGGAACAATTGAGGATCGCGCGCGGCCGTCGCTTGCGTCTGCGACAGGAGGATGTGCGCATCAAGGGCTGGGCGATTGAATGTCGCATCAACGCCGAGGATCCCTATAACAATTACATGCCGTCGACGGGCACGATCACGGCCGCCCATTTGCCGTCCGGGCCGGGGATTCGGGTCGATTCCGGCGTCTATGTGGGCAACGAGATCACGCCGTATTACGATTCGATGATCAGCAAACTGATCTGCTATGGCGAGACCCGCGGCGAGGCCGTGTTGCGTATGAGAAGAGCGCTGGAGGAATATCGGATCATGGGCGTCAAGACCAATATCCCCTTCCACCAGCACATGATGGATAGCCACCGCTTCCTTTCCGGCCAATTCGATACCAACTTCGTTGAGGATCGTTTCAGCATGGAAGACCGCGAGGCGGCCCACGCCCTGGAGGCGGCCGTGCTGGCGACGCTGGCCGCCCACGAGCAAAGCCAGCGTGCGGCGCAGATCGTCGCTCCCGGCGCCCGCGATACCAGCAACTGGAAGTGGCTCAGTCGTTGGGAGAGATTGCGCAAATAACCGACTAAGGCGAACAGACCTATGAAGTACATTGCGACGGTCAAGGACCGGGAATACACAATCGAAATCGACCCCGACCGAGGTATCCTCATCGACGGTGAGCCGCAAGAGATCGACTTCCAGCGTTTGGGGTCGGGGGGTGTCACATCCTTGCTGATGAACCATCGCTCCGTCTCGGCCGTCGTCGAGGAGCGCGATCATCATTGGGAGGTGCTCATCCAGGGCGAGCTTTATTCCGTGCGGGTGCAGGATGAGCGCGCCCATCGACTGGAGCGAATGCGGTCGACGGGCCTGATGGTTGGCGGAGAGGCTGTTGTCGCCTCGCCCATGCCCGGCATCATCGTGGCCGTGCCCGTGGCCGTCGGAGACCAGGTGCAACGCGGGGACAAGGTGGTCATCCTTGAATCGATGAAGATGGAGAACGAGCTTCGCGCGCCTTGCGATGGCGTGGTCACTCATGTCCATGTCGCCGCGGGGGCCAAGGTTGAAAAAGACCAGCTGCTCGTCAGCATTAGCCAGGGATCCGCGGAAGCCTCATGACCGATCCTATGGATAATCCGGGCGGCAAACAAGGTTCCTCGTCGCCGGAAGCACCTGCCACCAACCTGGAAGTCGAGGTCAAGTTCTTCGTATCCGACCTCGACATCATGCGGCAACGGCTGGAGCGAGTTGGCGCGGAGCCGGCGAATCCGCGCGTCTATGAGCTTAACATCCGGTTCGACACGTCCGATGAAGCCTTGCTCCAGCGAGCAGAACTCCTGCGGCTGCGACAGGATACCCGTGCGCGCCTGACGTTCAAGGGGCCGGCAGCCGCGGACATTACCAGCGAGGCCAAGGTGCGCGAGGAGATCGAGCTTGAGATCGCTGATTTCGATCGGATGGCGACTATTCTCACCCGGCTAGGCTATGCTCCGGTGCAGACCTACGAGAAATATCGCCAGACTTACCACTGGCGCGGGGTCGAGATCGTCCTGGATGAGTTGCCGTTTGGTGATTTTGTCGAGCTGGAAGGCCCCGAGGCAGGGATTAAAGCGGCTGCCTCAGCCCTGGGTCTGGACTGGTCGCGTCGTGTGTTGACCAATTACCTGGGGCTGATGGATCTCTGCCGCCGGACGTTCAATTTGCCTTTTACTGACCTGACCTTCGTCAATTTCGACCAATTTCCGGTCGATATGAGTCGCTTTCTGCCGCTTTGTGAACTTTCGTCTGAAGATGGCGCCTGAGCGCGTTACCCAAATTGACGAATATGCAGGACAACCACCTAATCGATTGGAGGAAATATGCTTTCTAAAGCACTGGCAATCCAGGATGAGATCGTTCGCTTGCGTCGCACCATCCATGCCAATCCTGAACTAAGCTTTCATGAGTACCAGACGGCCGCGCTTGTGGCTGAAACCCTGGGCGAGATCGGCGGCTACAAGGTCCGAACCCAAGTGGGCAAGACGGGCGTCGTCGCCGAACTGGGAGAGAGCGGGCCGCTCATCGCCATTCGGGCCGACATGGACGCCCTGCCGATTCACGAAGCCAATGACGTACCATATCGCTCCCGAAATTCAGGCGTCATGCACGCCTGCGGTCATGATGCTCACACGGCCATCCTCCTTGGCGTGGCTCATCTCTTGCGACAGAGCTATGCTGAGGAGTCGTGGAGCGGTCGCGTTCGCCTGCTCTTCCAGCCGTCCGAGGAGGATTTCGACGAGAACAACATCAGCGGCGCGACAGCGATGATCACTGACCAGGCCCTCGAAGGCGTTGATGCCGTCATTGCCCTGCATGTCTCGTCCGATAACCCATCGGGGCATTTCATGTTTCAGGACGGGCCGAGCCTGGCGGCCGTCGATTCTTTCAATGCCTGGATTCGCGGCGACGGCGCTCATGGCGCGTACCCGCATACCGGCAGCGACCCCATCTACATGCTCGCTCCCATTCTGACGGCGCTATACGCCATCCCTTCGCGGCGTGTGAATCCGCTCGATGCATCGGTCGTCAGCCTGGGGCAGGTGGCCGGGGGCGCGGCCAATAATGTGATCCCCAGCGAGGTAGCGCTGCGGGGCACGCTCCGCTCGAAGTCGCCCGAAGTGCGCGAGCAGCTCTGGCGCGATGTTGAGGATGCGCTGAGACTCAGCGAGTTGATGGGCGGCAGCTACGAATTGCAGATTATCAAGGGCTATCCGGCGATGATCAATAATCCCGAAGCCAACAATTGGATGAGACAGGTGACCGGCGATTTGCTGGGGCCTGAGGCCGTGGTCGAGAGCCGGTTCGGCATGGGGGCCGAGGACTTCGCCTATATGACGCAACAGGCCAAGGGGGCGATGTTCATGCTGGGCGCGGCAACTCCCGACGGGATCGTCCGGCATCACCACACCAGCATATTTGACATCGACGAAGGGATCTTGGCGCCGGGTGCGGCCGTCCTGGCTGAGACCGCGAGACGCTTCGTTATCGGCCGGATATGACATTTTCTCGTATAAATACCGTAAATTCGGTTGAAACAGACTTGGATTATGACAATTAAGAACTTGCGTTCTATAGATATCCCATAAATAGTTATGTATACTGTTGAGACTGATTAGTCTACAAATTGCGGTTATTCATGTTTGGATTTGGGCCGCCTCGTGCTGAATCAGGGTCGGCATTTCCGCAATGATGAACAGTAACACAGTCTGGAGGTATTCGATGGAACTGCGCTCTTTGTTAAATTATCAGGGCAAGAATGAGGATAAACGCCGTTTGTTTGCCCGTCCCCTGTCCCTCATCGTCGGACTACTGCTTGTCGTCGCGGTGCTCTTCGTCTGGGCAGTGCCGTCTCGCGCCAGTACGATTCCCACGCTGACCGTCACGAGTGTGGTGACCGATAAGACGGTGACGGTTCAGACCCACGACTTCCCGCCCAACCAGAACTTCGTCGTCACCATGGGGCCATTCGGCTCCAAAGGCGTGAACGGCATCGTTGTGGCCACGACCAACTCGGGCGTAGGCGGGAGCTTCAGCGTGACATACGATATCCCGTCACAATTGGCCGGTTCGCGAGCGATCGCCATTCGCATGCAGACAGCCCATGCCTATCCGTTCTATGCTTTCAACTGGTTCTGGAACAACAGTGCCGGCACGGGCGTTACACCGCCCACGACACCGCCGACCGGCCCCATCCAAACCGTTGCCCCGACCTTCAAGGTTTGCGGTGTGGTTCAGAACACATCGGTGACGGTTCGGACCAAGGATTTCCCGGCTAACCAGGTGTTCACTGTGACGATGGGTCCGTTCGGGACGCAAGGCGTAGGCGGATATGTCGTCGGAACGATCAACTCCGGCATTGGCGGAGAGTTGACGGCAACCTTCAATATTCCGGGTCAACTGGCCGGCTCGAGGTTGATAGCCGTTCGCATGCAAACCCCCGGTGGCTCGCCCTACTTTGCCTATAACTGGTTCTACAACAATACGGCGACCGTTTGCTAGAACATATACGCCCACCTTTCCAATACTCAAAAGGCCTTCCCGCCCGGGAGGGCCTTTTTTTGCGCCGAATATTAGGGTTGAAAGGCGATTCGCGCGGGTTTTATCGGTGATGGTTCACGTATCTCAGTAGCATCCGCGATTCATTCGTGATAGAAAAGCGGGATGCTATTTCTATGGAGTAACTCTTGTTATCGGGTCTGATCAAGTCGATGCGGCCGCGCCAATGGCCCAAAAACGGGTTCGTCTTCGTCGCTCTCCTCTTCGACGGGAAGATGTTCCACCTGCCCAGTGTTCTGGCCGCCACAGGGGCTTTCATCCTGCTCTGCCTCATGTCCGGAGCGGTCTATCTGATGAACGATCTGGTCGATATCGAAAGCGACCGGCTGCATCCGACCAAGAGAAACAGACCCTTGCCGTCGGGACAGGTGACGCCGAAGGTGGCGGCCGTCGTCGCGGTAGCATCGGCGGCGATTAGCCTTATCGCCGGTTATTTTCTTTCCACGGGGCTGGCTGCTATTCTGTTGGTCTACCTTCTGACCCAGATCGCCTACACCTTCAAGCTGAAACACATCGTCCTGATCGATGTATTGACCATCGCCGCCGGCTTTGTCTTGCGCATCGCCGCCGGCGTGGCGGTGATTGAGGTGGAGCGGTTCTCGCCCTGGCTCTATGTATTTGGCGGCTTTTTGGCCCTGTTCATGGCTTTGGGAAAGCGGCGGGCCGAGCTGGTCCTCCTGGGAGGCAATGCGAGTGACCATCGAGCTATCCTTGACGACTATAGTCTGGAATTGATCGATCGCCTCCAGGGGATCGTCACCACCAGCTCCGTGGTCGCCTACAGCCTCTATACGTTCCTGGCCGAGGGGTTGCCTGAGAACCATGCGATGATGCTGACCATTCCCTTCGTCCTGTATGGCATCTTTCGCTACCTGTATCTGATCCACATTCGCAACGAGGGAGGCGCGCCGGAGGAAATTCTGTTACGCGACCGGCCGATGCAGATCACTCTGATGCTCTATGGCGTGATGGTATTTGCCGCCCTCTATCTGCTGAGTTGACAAGGAATCCTCATGTATTCGGCGACGGCTCCGGCCAAGATCATCCTCTTTGGCGAGCATGCGGTGGTGTATGGCCGCCCGGCGCTCGCGGCTCCGGTCATCCATCTGCGGGCGCGGGCGACCATTGAGCGGACCGACGAGCCGGATGTGAGGCTCATCGCCCCCGATCTTAACCGCGCTGCCGATCTCTCCGACGTTGGCCCCGACAATCCCCTGGCGGCCATCGTCCGGGTGGTGGAAAAAAGCCTCGGCTGCTCCCTCTCCGACGGCTACATGCTCAGCGTCACCAGCGACATTCCCATCGCCGGAGGGTTGGGCAGCGGGGCAGCCATCTCCGTCGCCGTCATCCGCGCCTTGGCCCACTATCTTGGGGCGGCCGAGTCGATGCCGCGCGAGGAGGTCTCTCGTCTGGCCTATGAGGTCGAAAAGCTGCATCACGGTACCCCCAGCGGGATCGACAATACCGTTATCGCCTATGAGCAGCCGGTTTATTTTGTGCGACGGCAGCAGGATAACCTGATCGAGCCGTTTGCCGTGGCCCGGCCGATTCGGTTGGCTATTGGCGATACGGGGGTGCGCAGCGCCACCATTGACGTAGTTGGCGATGTTCGCCGCCGCTGGTCGGAAGACCGCGACCGCTTTGAGGCGATCTTCGATGCCTGTGGCCGAATTGCCGACGAGGGTCGAGCGGCTCTGGCCGCGGGCGAGCTGGAGGTCGTCGGCGAACTGATGAATCAAAACCAGCTGTGGCTGGAGCGGATGACCGTCTCTTCCAGCCGACTGGAGCTATTGGTTCGTGCGGCACGCGATGCCGGTGCGCTGGGGGCCAAGCTGAGCGGGGGCGGAAGAGGGGGAAACATGATCGCCCTGGTGACGCCGGAGACGGAAGGGGCAGTGGTCGCTGCCCTGACGGCCGCCGGAGCGGCCCGCGTGCTGTTGAGCGATGTCGGCTGACGCTTCGAATTGGGTGAGACGGCGTTATTCAGATAGAATAGCCGTGCGGGTGGGCGACTGGTTCGGGACTTCCCGCCCAAAAACAAAAGCCGGCGAATTTCGCCGGCTGGGTCATAGACTATCTAACGAGATGAACTGTAAACGGGATCGATTTTTGGAGCTAAGCCTTGGCCATCGTCTTGAGGCAACGCGTGCAAACATAGCGCCGAATGCGGCGGCCGTCCTCATAGACAGTGGCTCGCTGAATATTCGGCCGGAATTGACGCTTCGTCTTCCGCTGGGAGAAGCTCACATTTTGGCCGCTCATCGGCCCCTTGCCACATACTTCACATTTCGCCATAATTTCACCTTACCCGACGCTCGCCTCGGCGGCGTTCAAACTAAAGGCGACCGATTGGGTCGCCCGAATATTTCGTAACTTTAAGAACGACCCTGAATTATAGACGATTGGCGTGGATTTTGCAAGCACGCCAAGGGTTAGGAGCAAAACCACTTATGCCGGTCCAAGAGGATTCGAAAGGGAAAATTGACATTTCCTCGGCCACCATCGCGACGATCACCAATCAGGCGGTGCATCAATGCTATGGTGTGGTAGGGATGGCCAGCAAGAACCTCGTCAACGGCATTGCGCAACTGCTGACACGAGACAACCGCCGTGGCGTCGATGTCAAAGTCGAAGGCGACAAGATCGTCATCGATGTGTATGTGATCGTGGAGTATG
Source organism: uncultured Ardenticatenaceae bacterium (assembly GCA_964654505.1). GTDB lineage: Bacteria > Chloroflexota > Anaerolineae > Promineifilales > Promineifilaceae > Promineifilum. The sequence goes on from CAZZJN010000025.1 coordinate 18,528, forward strand.
GGGTTCGAATTCGTGTCGTGGCCGAGAGCATCCAGAACACGGTTAAATTCCACGTCGAAAAGGCGCTCGGGTTGCCGGTGCACTCGGTTAACGTCTACGTGCAAGGGTTGCGGATGAGCGAAGAGTGATAACAGCCGATATCCCGAAGGAAGAGATAATTGTCAACTGCATTAGACATGATATCTGCCCCGACTAACGTCGACGGCAAATGGATACAGTGTACCGGCCCCCAGCTGCGAAAGATGATGCGTGCCGGGTTGGTTTGGCTTGAGCAAAATCGCGATCACGTCAATGCGCTCAATGTGTTCCCCGTGCCGGATGGCGATACGGGCACGAACATGCTGCTGACGATGCGATCGGCCTATGCGCGGGTCGAAAACAGCGATGAAGCGCATGTCGGCAAGGTCGCCGGTCTGATCGCCCAGGGCGCGCTGATGGGCGCGCGCGGCAACTCCGGCGTGATTCTCAGTCAGATCTGGCGTGGCATGGCTGCCGTGTTGAGCAGCAAGGAAATATTCAAAGCCGATGATCTGGCTCAGGCGTTTCAAAATGCGTCCGACACGGCCTATAAAGGGGTCATGCGACCGGTGGAGGGGACGATCCTCACCGTGATTCGCGAGGGCGCGGCCGAGGCGAACGATGCCGCCCGCAAGAGCGACGACTTGCGCTTCATGCTCGAGCGCGTTCTGGAGCGATGCCAGCAGGCCTTGGAACGCACGCCGGATCTGCTGCCCATTTTGCGTCAGGCCGGCGTCGTCGATTCCGGCGGCCAGGGATTGGTTTATATCCTGGAGGGGATGATGCGCTATGCACAAGGGGTATTATCGCTCGATGGTCCGCCGGGTGCGACCACAATGGCCACCGAACAGGCTCCGGCTCAGGCTTTTGCCGTTCCTGAAGGTGGCTCGCTTGAGTATCCCTATGACGTGCAATTTCTCATCTCCGGTCGCAACCTGAATGTCGTCGAGGTGCGCGCGCGCATCGACGCGATGGGCGATTCGACCGTGGTCGTTGGGGACGACAAAACGATCAAGGTTCATATCCATGTGAAAGACCCCGGCGAGCCATTGAGTTATGGCATCAGCCTCGGCCACATCAGCGATGTCGTCGTCGAAAATATGCAGGAGCAGATGGAGGAGATCGTCCACGGAAGCGCGACCGCCATTGCCCCGGAGATACCGGCCATCGATCCTGACCATGTCGGCGTGGTGGTGGTGGCCTCCGGCGCGGGTCTGGCGGGCGTGTTTCGCAGTCTGGGCGCGGCCTATGTCATTAATGGGGGCCAGACCAACAATCCCAGCACGGAAGAAATCTACCAGGCCATCGAGCAGTTACCCACCGACAAGGTTATCGTTTTGCCAAACAACAAGAACATCTTCCTGGCGGCCGAGGCTGCGAGAGAACTCAGCGCAAAGCAGGTTGAAGTTGTGCATAGTCGCTCCATCCCCCAGGGCATCGCCGCCCTGATGTCGCTCGATCCTGAAGGAGATGTCTCCCAGAACGTAGAAATCATGGAAGAGTCTCTAAGACTGGTCAAAACGGGGGAGATTACACGCGCGACGCGTTCTGTCGAGTTGGACGGTGTGGATGTCAAGATGGGATCTTTCATCGGCCTGACCGACGGCCGTCTTTGCAGTTCCGGTGCGGACGAGGACGTGGTCCTGGAAGAATTGCTGGAAAAAATGGACATCGCTGATTGCAGCATTATCACAGTCTATTACGGCGGCGACGTCGCGAAGGCGCAGGCGGACGAGCTGGCGGAGCGTATCGCCGATCGCTACCCCGATCTTGAAGTTGAGGTGGTTGAAGGCGGCCAGGCCCACTACGACTATATTTTGGGTGCTGAGTAATCGTGTATGACAGGAATTATTCCGACGGCCGCCATTACCTGGGTCGGCTGTTGGTGTTTGCGGGTGGAAAGAGTGGTTAATCGTCTATGGAACGATCGCTGAAAAGACTCGAACGCGTGCTCGAGCTGGAAAAGCAGCAGGGTTATCAGAACAAGGCCGTTGTTGGGGGCATCCGCCAATTCGTCGTTTTTTGGGTTTCCCAGGCGAATGAGGAAGCGGCCGATGAGGCTGACCTGGCTCTGGTGGAACAGGTATCTCAGGTCCTGATGGATTATAACCGGTTGCCGGGCGGGGAGGCCCGCGCCAAAGCTATCGAGACTCTGGAACGGAGTATTCAGCGCCGCCGCGAACGCAAACCGGCCGAATCCGGCGCAACGGCTGCAAAAGTCCGCCCGCCTGCCTCGACCTCCTCACAGGCGGCCCCCAAGGACGACAAAAAGACCGGTCCACCCCCGCAACCGAAGAAGGCCAAGGAAGCCGACGTCTTTGAAGAGGTTGAGGCCGAGACCTCTGACGAAGAGCAGGCGGTGGTTGAGCCTGAAATCGATTTTGATCGTCCCTCGGCCGCCTCCGATCCGCAGGGGTTGTCGCGGTCGATAACAACGTTAAAAGGCGTGGGACCGAAGATCGCCGAGAAGCTGGAGAGATTGGGGGCGGAGACCATCTGGCAGTTGTTGTACCTCTTCCCGCGTCGCTATGACGATTACTCTCTGATGAAGCCGATCAGCAAATTGCAGTATGGCGAACAGGTGACGATCATCGGGACGATCTGGCAGACAAAAGTTCGCCGAACGCGTACCAATCAATCCATTATCGAGTGCGTCGTCAATGACGGCACAGGCACCGTGCAGGCCACCTGGTTCAATCAGCCCTGGCTGGCCGAACAATTGCCGGCCGGAACGCAGATTGTCCTAAGTGGCAAGGTCGATATGTATCTGGGGCGTCTGATGTTTAACTCGCCGGAGCAGGAGCCTCTGGAGACGGAACCGCTCCGCACCCGGCGGATTGTCCCCGTTTATCCGCTGACGGAGGGATTGACATCGACGAAGATGCGCGAATTGATGCAGCGCACCGTCAAGGAGTGGGCGGCGCGAGTGCCCGATCCGCTGCCGCTGGAGATTCGCAAACGACGCCGGCTATACTCGTTGCCCCAGGCTATTGAGCAAATGCATTTTCCTGATAGCCAGGAGTCCATGCGGCAGGCCCGACGGCGATTGGCCTACAATGAACTGTTCCTGTTGCAGCTGGGGATGCAAAGGCAGCGTCGCGAATGGCAGGATCATTCCGGTGCGGCCCTGGTGGTGGATGATGGGCAGCTCCAGGGTTTCCTGGACTCATTGCCATTTCAGTTGACTGGCGCTCAGCGACGTGTCGTTGATGAACTTCGTGCCGATATGGCTCAGGATCAGCCGATGAATCGACTGTTGCAGGGCGACGTCGGTTCGGGCAAGACGATTGTCGCCGCAGCGGCGATGGCGATTGCTGCCTGGGCCGGAGCGCAAGCGGCCTTGATGGCCCCGACCGAGATTCTGGCCGAGCAGCACTACCGCGGCCTGTCCTGGCTGCTGGAGCCGTTGAGCCTGCGCGTCGCCCTGCTCACCGGCAGCACCTCCACAGCCGAGCGCCAAACGATTTACGAAGGCCTTGCCGACGGAGCCATCCAGATCGTCATTGGAACCCACGCGCTCATCCAGCCCGCGGTGAAATTCCATCGGCTGGGTGTGGCGGTCATCGATGAGCAGCACCGCTTCGGCGTTGACCAACGCGCCGCCTTGCGCGAGAAGGGGCCTCTGGATGGCGACAGGGCTGTCAGCCCCCATTTGCTTATCATGTCGGCGACGCCTATCCCGCGCACGCTGGCTCTGTCGCTCTATGGCGATCTTGATGTGTCCATACTGGATGAGATGCCACCCGGCCGCCAGGAGATTAAGACTCGCTGGCTGCGCGCTTCCGAGCGCGAGCGAGCCTATAACTTCATCCGCCGCCAGACTGCCGAGGGGCGTCAGGCTTATCTGATCTACCCGTTGGTCGAGGAGTCAGACACGATTGACGCGCGAGCCGCGGTCGAAGAATATGAGCGCCTTAGCCATGAAGTATTTCCCGACCGACGCGTGGGGTTGGTGCATGGCCGCCTTCGTTCCGACGAGAAGGACTCGGCTATGCGCGCCTTCGCCACCCACGAAACCGATATGCTGGTGGCGACGTCGGTAATCGAGGTCGGCGTGGACGTGCCGAACAGCACGGTCATCGTGATCGAGGGAGCTGATCGCTTCGGCCTGGCGCAACTCCACCAGTTTCGCGGGCGGGTGGGGCGCGGCGAACATCAGTCGTACTGTATCCTCATCGCGGAGGATGTATCGGCCGACGCCGAGCAACGGTTGACTGCCCTGGAAGCCACCAATGACGGATTTGTGCTGGCCGAGCGCGATCTTGAATTGCGCGGCCCGGGCGAATTTTTCGGTCGTCGGCAGAGCGGTTTACCTGAGCTGCGCTTTGCTTCCCTGCTGCATGATACTGAAGTTCTCATGATGGCTCAGGAGGATGCGGCGGCGCTGTTCGTAACCGATCCCGAGCTGGAGGCGCCCGAGCACCGACTATTGGGCGAACAGGTCAGACAATTCTGGGAGCAAGCGACCGATGCCAGCTAAATTTGGCAGCCGAATATTTACCGATATTGACATGGAGGGTATGAATTGATCAGGCGAGCAGTCTATCCCGGAACGTTTGACCCCATTCAAAATGGCCATATTGACCTGATTCTTCGTGCCGCCAGTTTGTTTAGTGAATTGGTCGTCGGTGTCTATGATCATAGCCGTCCGACCAAGTCGGTGTTATTCTCTGTCGATGAACGTGTGCAAATGATCCTGGAAGGCCTGCCGGATACCGGCAATATCGTTGTTATGCCGTTCACCGGATTGCTGGTCGACTTTGCGAGGCAAATCGAGGCCGGCGCCATAGTCCGCGGACTTCGTGTCTTTTCGGATTTTGAGTTTGAATTTCGCTCCGCTCTGGCCAATCAGCGACTCGCTCCGGAGATCGAGACGGTCAGCCTGATGACGCGCGAGGAAAATTCATTTGTCAGCGGCAGCACCGTTCGGGAGATCGCGGGGTTAGGTGGCGACGTCACCAGTATGGTGCCGCCCAACGTCGCCCAACATCTTTATATCCGCTTTCAGGGCGACACCAGTTCATTCACAGGTGGTTTGCCGCTTCGGGATTAGGTGAACACGTATGGACATTCAACACATCGTCGACCGTCTTGAACAGGCTCTTAATGAGAGCACCCGTATCCCCATGAGTGTTTATTTACTGGTCAACGAGGAGAAGGTTTATAACCTCCTGGATCAGATGCGCGTTGCCGTCCCGGAAGAGATTAAGCGTGCCAACCGCGTTGAGGCGGAAAAGGATCGCATCCTGGCCCAGGCCAAGGAAGAGGCGGAACGAATTCGCGAGCTGGCTCGTCAGGAAGCCGGGGAGCTGGTCAAACGCGATGCGATCGTGAATGCGGCTCAGAACCGGGCGGAGAATATCATCGAGCGGGCGCGACGCGACACCGAAGCGCTGCGACAGGATGCCGATGTCTACATCATGGATGTTCTGAACCGGCTGGAGGAGGACCTGACTCGTACGCTGAAGGTTGTACAGAACGGCTTGAACAAGGTGCAGGCCGAGCGGGAATCCGCCATGTCGACGCCGGCCGACATGCTGGATTCAAATCGATAATAGTCCTAAGAGTGAGCGAAACTATAGCCCACCCCACGCTCTGAGCGGATATAGGTGGGCCGGTTGGGTTGACGCTCTATTTTTCGCCGCAATCTGTGTACATAAACGCGCAGTCGATCCTCATAGGCCAGTTCCATTGGCCATAACCGTCGCAGAATAAACTCAGACGTGACAGTTTGTCCCGCGTGTCGCATCAAAATATATAAAAGCTTGGTTTCCGTTGGCGTTAGCTGGATTTCCTGTCCGTCCATCGTCACGCGTTGATAGGGGAAGTTGACCATGAAATGGTCATCCACGACGGTCTCAGGGCTTAGCGTGTAGGCAAAATTTCCGATGCGCCTTAGAACTCGCCGCACCCTGGCCACCATCTCCCCCGGATTAAACGGTTTGGTAATGTAATCCTCGGCGAACCTGTCGATAGACTGGATGATTGTTTCGTCCTCGTCGACGGCCGTCAGCATGATGATCGGGACATCGGAGTATGCCAGGATTGCGTCGCAGAATTCCAGGCCGCTCATCCCGTATGGCATATGGATGTCGACCAGCGCCAGATGGGGAAGGCCGAAACGCTGGATGTTTTCAAGTCCTTCTTCGGCCGAGGATACCATCGAGACCTGGAATCCAGCCTTCTGTAGCGCTGTCGACACCAGGCGTTGCATCGAAAAATTATCGTCGAGGACTAGAATTCGGTAGGCGTTTGCTTCAAATCCGGCATTCATTTCTGTACATCCTCTGATCTTGCGTGCTCCAATAAAACGTAGCCGACGTCGTGTCGTCGCTTGCCCAATCGACAACCACTTGCGCACCGATCAAAAGCTGTCATCGACGGATATCTGTCCCTCTATCGACTCCCAGAGCCATTCTAACAAAGCGGGATGGGTGGCTCAAGCGGTTTTAACGGGTCTTTATCGCCCAATAAATCGTTATCATGATTGACAGTTGCGTCGGCGACAGTATAGTAAGCTTGCGTCGGGTCGGACGAAGCGAACCGGCGAGGTGTCTGTCGGCGGTCGTTTTATCAATCGTTCCTGATGCGCCCGATGGGAGAGCAGCGACAAGGTCTGCCAAGGATTGACTCGCGCTATTATCTAAGCCCTGTTGCCGGGGCTGGATGGCTGGCCGGTATTTGGCTGGGTTCGGCCGTCCGGCTTCCCGCGCTTCTGTGGCTTCTTCTGGCCATACCCCCTTTGATTGGCGCTATCCTGTTGTGGCAGCGCGGCCGCGTTGGGTTGGCGATGGCCGGCATCTGTGCTGTAGCTCTTGGAGGAGCGCGCTATGTGTCCGCCCAACCTCCGTTCGATCCCGCTCACCTGCATTACTACAATGGGACAAGGGAAGTGATCGTCACTGGAATTGTCAGGGCCGAGCAGGAGAATCGCGACACCATCTCCCAGATTCGCGTTGATGTCAGCGAACTTATCATTGCCGGCCAGTCCGTGCCCGTTTCGGGGACAGCATTGGTTCAGACCGGCCGCTATCCGCCGCTTGCCTATGGAATGACGGTGCGCCTCAGTGGCGATCTGGACCAGCCTGAACATTTGGGCAGCGCCGGCTATGCCGCCTTTCTGGAACGGCAGGGCATCCTCAGCGTGATGGATCACCCTCAGGTTGGGATCCTGAAAAAGGAAGGTGGGTCGTTGTTGATACGTGCCTTGCTGCGAGTTAAAGATCGTGGTCGACAGGCTATCAGCGCGATTCTTCCTGAGCCTCATGCCGCGCTTTTGACCGGTATTCTGCTGGGCGATGATAGCGGCCTGCCGCGCGAGCTTCGTGATATGTTTCGCCTGACAGGCATGAGCCATATCATCGCAATTTCGGGATTCAATATCGCCGTCCTCATCGCCTTGCTCGACCGCTTGATCGGTCCGCTTGTCCCGCGGCGACCCGCGGCCGTGGTTATCATGGTGTTTCTCGCCTTCTATGCCGTGTTGGTGGGAGCCGGAGCTTCGGTTGTTCGCGCAACGCTCATGGGCATCGCATACCTGGCCGGCTTGCGTCTGATGGGGCGGCCGACGATGATTGCGGCCTCGTTGTTCATCGCCTCCTTTCTGATGACGGTGGCCCAGCCGGAAGCGTTATGGGATGTCGGTTTCCAGCTCAGCTTTGCGGCAACGTTGGGGCTGATGCTTTATGCCGGCCCCTGGACGCGCTACTTCAGCCGGAGTATCTCGCCGTACTTCACTTCCGATGTCCGCTCCCGGATCATGCAAATCGTGGCCGAGATAGTGATCGTCACCTTGGCCGCCCAGGTACTCACCCTGCCGCTGATCCTTTATCACTTCGGCCGACTGCCGTTGGCCGGCATTCCGGCCAACTTCCTCATCCTGCCCGCGCAGCCCGGAGTTATGGCTGCTGGTGGACTGGCGATGTTGCTGGGTATGGTGAATCCTGCCATCGGTCAACCGGCAGGGGCGGTGGCCTGGGTTTTTCTCCATTACACTATCACCATCGTTCGTGCCCTGGCGCAGGTACCCGGCGCTTCCGTCACTTTTACGCTATCCTCGACGGGGCTGATTGTCTCCTACCTGTTTATCGCGGCCATCACCTATTTGGCCGGGAGTCACCGAAGTGCGCGGCCGACCATGTCGAATCCAATGACGACCGATCGACGGATATTGATCCCACTGGCCGGGTTGGCTCTGACTGGCCTGGTGGTATTGGGCTGGCTCCTCGGTCGCCCCGATGGCCGTCTTCACGTTGCTTTTCTCGATGTCGGGCAAGGCGATGCCATATTCATCCAGACCCCGGCGGGGCGACAGGTTCTCATAGACGGTGGCCGCTATCCCAGCGTCGTCCTTGATGAGCTGGGGCGACAGATGCCGTTCTGGGATCGCAGCATCGATATCGTTATGGCTACCCACCCGGATGACGACCACATCGTCGGTCTCGTCAGCGTTGTGGAGCGCTACGAGGTCTCCCGGTTGGTCACTAACGGGCCGAATAACGACAACGACCCGACTTTCGAGGCGCTGTTGCGCGCCGCCGACACCGATGGTACGCCGGTTATGGTCGCCCAGGCGGGCGAGACGTTCGTGCTGGATGACGACGTTCGGCTGGATATCCTCCGCGTCGGGCCTGTGGCCGGAGATGACAGCAGCAATGAGGCTTCAATTGTTGCCTTGCTGTCCTATGACCAGCTATCCGTCTTGCTGATGGGTGACGCCGGAACCGCGGCCGAGGCTGAGTTGATTCGGAATGGCCGCGCCACGAATGCGACCGTGCTGAAGGTCGGGCATCATGGCTCGAACGGTTCCAGTAGTGAGGCGTTTATTCGCGCCGTCCGGCCTCAGATCGTCATTATCTCGGCTGGTCTCGATAACAGCTATGGCCACCCGCACCCGGCTGTGCTTGAGCGGGCAACGGCCGCCGGGGCGACGATTCTGCGTACCGACCTGATGGGCACACTGGAGCTTGAATCCGATGGCCGACAGATGTGGTGGGAAGTCGAACAGCCCGTTCCGGGGACCGGGTTGCCCTAAGCGTTAGTAACCTTTGAGAGGAAGTAGTCTAAGGCCAATTAACGGTTACAATCATCCGGTTAGAGCTTGTCAGGGTGACCACTTGGTGAGAAAGATAAGGTTCATCAATTATTGCCTCATTATAATGGCCATGTCCATTATGGCCGGTTGTTCCCGATTCGGCGGAGCGAATGGCGTTGATTCGGACATGCCCCCCGCGGCAACGGCCGAGGATACCCCTATCGCTCTCTCACCGGAGCCGCTACCGACCCCTACCCCTACCCTTGTTCCAACTCCGATTCCTGCCAATGCTGCCATTAGCGACCAGGTCTTGGATGAAAGCGGCGAGTTGGTGGCCGATGAAGTGACATTGCCGGCGCCGGGGTGGTTAGTCATTTACCTTAGCAAGGACGGAGAACCGGACGCGGTCATCGGCCGCGTGCCGTTAGCCGCCGGCGTTCATGAGAACGTGCGCGTGGCGGTCGACACCGAGATGGCGACTGAGCAGCTTTTTGCCGGTGTTCACGTGGATGTCGGCGTGGAAGGGGTCTTTGAGTTTCCCGGCGAAGACAAGCCTTTTCCCGGAGAGCCGGAGACGAAGTTCACTGTCGAATTAAAGTTGCCGCGGCCGCAGATTGAGACGACCGAGCAGGATGTCGCTGAAGACGGAATGATCACCCTGGCGCGTGTTGAAACTCAGAGACCTGTCTGGGTATTGATCCATGCCGATGACGACGGCGAGATCGGCTCGGTTCTGGGAGGCGTGCTGTTGGAAGAGGGTGCATATGAGAACGTCCCCCTCACGATCGATTGGAGGCGCGCCACGCCAACCCTGCACGCGGTTCTGCATGAAGACGATGGCCGACTCGGCGTCATCGATTACCCTGATGGTGACGAGCCTGTTCTGGTGAATGGGGTACCGGTAGTTGCCACCTTTTCGGCGACTTACCCGCCGGATGTCACCGTCTATGATCAACCCGTCATTGACAGGACAGTCATGATTGAGCGTGTCATCAGTCGGGGGCCTGGATGGGTGGCCGTTTATAATGAGGTCGACGGGCAGCCCGGCTTTATCATAGGCAGCGCCCCGCTGAAAGATGGGCTTAATGAGGCTATCCCGGTTACATTGGTTCAATCGGCGATTACCGGCCAGTTATTCGCGCGCCTTCACGAAGACACTGAGCCGGGCGGCGCTTTCAACTTCCCCGCACAGGATCCGGCTGTGCGCTACAACAATCGCTTGCCGAACGCGGCCGGCTTTCGTACAGATGCCGGTGCGCTGGCTTTCATCCGTGACCAGCAACCGGCCGGTAACACGATAAGCGTGAATGTAATCGTCTCGCCTGTTGAGGGTTGGGCGGCTGTCTATGCCAATAACGACGGCCAACCCGGCGAGTTGCTGGGCAATACCTGGTTTCCCGTGGGTGTGAATCGAAACGTCGTCATCGAACTTGCTCCCATGCCCGAACCGGGTACGCTGTTTCTGGTTCTACACGAAGATCTGGGTGAGAATGAGATATTCGAGACCGGCATCGATATGTTCCTCACCGATGATAATAACCGGCCGATTCGGATCCCGTTCGTTCTGTTTGCCTCCCCCGGCAATTAGGCCGGAATGTCCCCATCGTATCGCCTCTGCCATTTAGCGCCTGTTCATGTTAGTGCGTGAGAGTTCCGTGCATTGGTTCGGGCATGTGAACATTTCACGTAGATTTCATGTTCACCTTAACACAGGTGTGGCATTATCTAGTTGTCGATCTTTGTCTTTCTCATGGGCTATTCGGATCGAAAACTTTATAGAAACAACGAATTGAAAGTCTCTGATAAGTCCTGTTTCCGGTATCGGTCTAATTGACGTCCAAGGAGTATTCCCGATGTCCCTCAATCAAAATGCGCCGCAGATGCGCGAGCTCGATGAATTAAGAAATCACTTGAAATGGCTGGATGAAGAACGCCGAAAATCCACGCGGAAGATGGCGGAGCTTGAGCAACGAGTAGCACAACAGGGCCGGGAGCTGACTGAACGGGATCAAAAGATCGTCGATTTGGAGAGGTATGTTGCTGATTTTAATCAGCGATTCGAGCGCATGCCGGACATCCTGGCCGGAGCTCCCGATACTGATCAGAGACTCCAGGACCTGGAATGGCACGTCTCCAGCATGAATACGATGCTGTCTCGACTGCCGGCCCCTGAAGACGAGCAAAAACGGCGACAGGAGGAGCAGACCTACCTGCAAGATGAAATCGCCCGCGCGGTAAACGCCACTCACGAACGAGTGGAATCCAGTCAGGCCTTGATGGAGGCCCGGCTTCATTCCGAGATTGCGACCGTCCGCAACGTGGACAACCAACAGTCCCTTATTGTTCAATTGGAGCAGCAAGCTGAAGAGATCGACATGTTAAAGGTGTCGGTTTCCAGATTCTCGGATCAGCTCCGGGAGACGGCTGAAAACCTGGCGGCCGATTCTCAAACGAGCATCAATGCTCTTGCCCAAAGTGTTCAGAATCATGTGGATACGAGGTTGGGCGAG
>CAZZJN010000026.1:0-29753 GCA_964654505.1 uncultured Ardenticatenaceae bacterium
AGACCTTCAGGCGAATGACCGCATGCGGGCAGACGAAGGCGCATTTGCCGCACTGGATGCAGATATCCGAATCCCAAAGCGGCACTTCTGTGGCGATGTTGCGCTTCTCCCACTGGGTCGTGCCGGTGGGGTAGGTGCCATCGATTGGCAGCGCGCTAACCGGCAGCATATCACCCAGCCCGGCCATCATTGAGGCCGTCACGGTCTGAATGAACTCCGGGGCATGAGCAGGGACGACTCCGGGGCGAGAGCGCGGGTTGGTCGCTTGTGCTGGAACCTTCACCTCATGCATCTGTGACAATGAAGCATCGACTGCGTCATAGTTTTGCTGTACGACCGCCTCGCCTCGCTTGCCATAGGTCTTTTCAATGGCTTTCTTGATTTCGCCAATAGCCCTTTCGCGCGACAGCAAGGGAACCGAGGTGGCTCGCTCGATCAACGCAAAGAAACAGGTTTGCATGACGGTGTTGATTCGACGCCCCATGTTTGTCTTTTCGGCCACAGTGTAGGCATCCACCACAAAGAAGCGCAGGCCCTTCTCGATGATCGCCCGCTGCACTTCCTGCGGCAGGTGATCCCATACCTCGTCAGGTCCGTAAGGACTGTTCAACAGGAATGTCGCCCCCGGTTGAGCCAGTTTGAGCATGTCGAACCGTTCGAGGAAGCCAAACTGATGGCAGGCTACGAAGTTGGCCGTGGTGATCAAGTAGGTCGAATGAATCGGCCGTGGCCCAAAGCGCAGGTGTGAGACAGTCACCGAACCGGATTTCTTCGAGTCGAGGACGAAATAGCCCTGAGCATAGTTAGGGGTGTTCTCCCCAATAATCTTGATCGAGTTCTTGTTGGCTCCCACCGTGCCGTCTGAACCCAGGCCAAAGAAGATGGCACGCACCACGTCATCCGGCTCGGTCGAGAACGTCTCATCATAGGGCAGACTGGTGTGGGTGACGTCATCGTTGATCCCGATGGTGAAATGGTTCTTCATCGTCGTCTTGGCCAGCTCGTTAAACACGGCCAACACCATCGCCGGAGTGAACTCCTTGGATGACAGGCCGTAGCGACCGCCGATGATTCGTGGCATCGTGTCGAAAGGCGCATTACCACCGGCCACCTGTTCCACAAGGGCTGACACGACGTCGAGGTACAGCGGTTCACCGGCTGCTCCCGGTTCTTTAGTACGATCCAGGACGGCGATATTTCGTGTAGTTGGCGGGAGGGAGTTGACGAACGCGACCGAATCAAACGGCCGATAGAGTCGTACCTTTACCAGGCCGATCTTCTCGCCTCGTTCGACCAGATAGTTGACCGTCTCCTCGACCGCTTCAGCGCCCGAACCCATCAGAACGATTACGCGATCCGCATCCGGCGCGCCGACGTAATCAAACAGATGATATTGTCGGCCGGTCAGCTCGGCCAGTTCGTCCATCGTTTCCTGCACCAGGCCAGGGCAGGCCAAGTAGAACGGATTGACGGTTTCACGGGCCTGGAAGTAGACATCGGGGTTCTGAGCGGTGCCGCGCATCACCGGCGTGTCCGGCGTCAGCCCCCGATTCCGATGGGCCATTACCAGATCTTCATTGATCATCGCTCGCATGATTTCTTCGCTGATGGGCGTGATCTTGTTGATCTCGTGCGAGGTGCGGAAGCCGTCAAAGAAATGGATGAACGGTACGCGAGCCTTCAGCGTCGCTGCGTGGGCCACCAGGGCGAAGTCCATCGCTTCCTGAACGGAGTTGGAACACAGGAAGGCGAATCCTGTGTTGCGGGCAGCCATCACGTCGCTATGATCACCGAAAATCGATAATCCCTGCGCTGCCAATGAACGCGCCGCCACGTGGAAGGTCGTTGAGGTTAATTCCCCGGCTATCTTGTACATATTGGGAATCATTAACAGGAGGCCTTGCGAGGCGGTGAAAGTTGTCGTCAATGCACCAGTCTGTAGCGCGCCATGGACGGCACCGGCCGCGCCACCTTCCGATTGCATTTCGATGACCAAGGGCACAGCTCCCCAGATATTAGTGTCGCCGTGAGCTGAGTATTGATCGGCCAACTCTCCCATGCCCGATGAGGGTGTGATCGGGTAGATGGCGATCACTTCGTTGACTTTATGCGCGACGTTCGCGGTGGCTTCGTTCGCGTCGATGGTGATCATATTTGTTGTCATATTGCTTCCTTCTCCTAAAAACCCTGGAGGGACGGGCTCGAAGAATACATGTCCCTCCAGGGTCGATGCCGATCCGGTGAGCTATTTACTCTTTTTGTCATTCAATGCGGCATGAGCGGCCGCCAACCGAGCGATCGGAACCCGGAACGGCGAGCAAGATACATAGTTCAGACCGATCTGATGGCAGAAGGCGATGGTCTTGGGGTCGCCGCCATGCTCACCGCAGATGCCGACTTCCAGGTCGGGCCGGGTCTGGCGGCCGAGCTCGACGCCCATCTTCATCAGTTTGCCGACGCCGTCGATGTCCAGCGTGGCAAACGGGTTCTCTTCCAGGATGCCGCTCTGCTGATATTCCACCAGGAATCCGGCTTCGGCGTCATCGCGAGAGATACCGAAGACCGTTTGGGTCAGGTCGTTCGTGCCGAAGGAGAAGAATTGGGCGATTGTCGCGATCTCATCAGCCGTCACGGCCGCGCGCGGCAGCTCGATCATTGTGCCGAACTTGTAGGACACCTGGATGTCCTGTTCTTCCATCACTTCCTTGGCCACGGCTTCGAGTGCGGTCTGCTGGACTTCCAGCTCGTTCACATGGAAGGTGAGCGGAATCATCACTTCAGGATGGACATCGATACCGTCCTTCTGGCACAGGCAAGCCGCCTCGAAGATCGCGCGAACCTGCATCTGGGTCAGTTCCGGGATGAGGATGCCCAGGCGGACACCACGCGTGCCCAGCATCGGGTTTTGTTCGCGCAGGGCCTCGACGCGGTCCAGATAGGTCTGCTTGACATGTATTTCGGCCAAGGCTTCATCGATCTCGCTGAGCGTATGGAAGTGCTGCAATTGCACCTTCAAGTCGGCCAGGCGCTGCACCAGTTCCTCGTAGGAGGGCAGGAACTCATGCAACGGCGGGTCGATCAGACGGATGATAACCGGCTGGCCATCCATGGCGCGGAACAGACCCTCAAAGTCGCCGCGTTGCAGAGGCAGAAGCTTGTCGAGAGCCTCGTTCCGCTCGGTGACGTTCTTGGCCATGATCATCTGCTGCACGATGGGCAGTCGGGACTGCTCAAAGAACATGTGCTCAGTACGGCAAAGGCCGATACCTTCCGCTCCATATTCACGAGCGCGTCGAGCATCCGACGGGTAGTCGGCGTTGGCCCATACACCCAGTGTGCGGAATTCGTCCGCCCAACCCAGGAGTTTGAGCAAACAGGGGTTCTTGATATCAGGTACAACCGTGGGAACCTGCCCCAGATAGACGACGCCCAGCGTGCCGTCAAGCGAGATCCATTCGCCTTCCTTGATGACCAGATCTTCACCAATAGTCATGTGGCGTGTGTCGAGATCGATATCCAGTTCCGTGACACCAACCACGGCCGGCTTGCCGAACTGACGGGCCACCAAGGCGGCATGACTTGTGCGGCCGCCGCGGCTGGTCAGGATGCCTTGGGCAGCCAACATGCCATGAACATCGTCCGGCTTTGTCTCTGGGCGGACCATAATGACTGGGCGTCCTTCCTCTTTGGCCCAGCGCTCGGCCGTATCGGCATCAAACGCCACCACACCGACAGCCGCGCCAGGGGAGACGTTCAATCCGGTGGCAATCTTGTGAGCGGATTTCAGGGCTTTTACGTCGAGTTGCGGGTGCAGGAAAAAGTCGACCTGGGCCGGTTTCACCCGCCAGACAGCCTCTTCCTTGCTGATCAAGCCTTCGTCCACCATATCGGTAGCGATCTTGACTTCCGCTTGGGCGGTGCGCTTGCCGTCACGTGTTTGGAGCAGCCATAATTTGCCGTCCTCGATGGTGAACTCCATGTCCTGCATGTTGCGATAATGCTTTTCCAGCTTCCTGGCGATGGCCAGGAACTCATCGTAGGACTTGGGCATGATGTCCTTGAGTTCATGCAGGGCTTGGGTCAGTCGAATGCCGGCTACCACGTCCTCGCCCTGGGCGTTCACCAGGAAGTCGCCTTCGGGCTCGTCTTCGCCGGTGGAGGCGTTGCGCGACATGGCGACGCCGGTGGCGGAATTATTGCCAATGTTGCCGTAGACCATCGTCTGAATGTTGACGGCCGTGCCCAAATTATGGGCTATGCCGGCCGCGTTGCGATAGTCGATCGCCCGGCGACCGTTCCACGACTTGAACACCGCTTCCGTTGCCAATTGCAGTTGATGATACGGATCGGTCGGGAAATCACTGCGGGTGAAAGTGCGATAGATCTCCTTGAAACGGCGAGTGATCACTTCCCAGTCCTCGGCTTTCAAATCCGAGTCAGAAGTCACGCCGGCCAACTTGCGTCGCGAGGTGATGATAGCTTCAAATGGTTCGTCCGGGACGCCCATCACGACGCTGCCGAACATCTGGATCAGGCGACGGTAGAGGTCAAACACGAAGCGACGGTCGTCGGTTAATCGCACCATCGTCTCGGCGATCTCGTCATTCAGGCCGATATTGAGAACAGTGTCCATCATGCCCGGCATTGAAAATTTCGCGCCGGAGCGGCAAGAGACGAGCAGGGGGTTTTCCGTGCCGCCGAACTTCTTGCCGGTCAATTTTTCGATCTCGTGAATGGCTTCAAGCTCTTGTTCCCACATGCCCTCCGGGAAGCCATTGGATTCCAAATAGGCGTTACATGCTTCAGTTGACACGGTGAACCCCGGCGGAACCGGGATGCCCAGCCGAGTCATATCGCCCAGGTTAGCGCCCTTGCCGCCTAAAAGCGCGCGGGCTTCGTCCCAACTGCCGCCGACATGTTCTTCAGCCAGTTGGATTTCATTAAATAAATAGACCCATTTTGTGGTCTCTTGTGGTTTACGGCCGTTGCTCGCGGCTTTTTGTGTTTTTACGGGTGGGATCAAAACGTTATCCGACATGGAATTGTTCTCCTTCTTGCTGTTTTACCGCCGGTTCAGGCTACGATATATCAATGAGCTTTATCGATTGATGAATGGGGCGCAACCTGAGGCGCAGTAATCAATCAATCCATATTAAGTTTAAAGATTTCACTGATGGGGGTTAGTGACAGATTACACCAGTAACGCTGACAAAAGTCATGCTATCGGATTTGTGCGAAAAAGAGGTACGGATAGCCTTTCCGGAATGACTTGTCGATACGATCCACGGGGTATAATCTGTACTCATGGCAAAGTTTGATGAGATTCGCCGGAGAGAGAAGCCAGTTGACCGATGGTGGAAATTAACCGAGGGCGAGGAGCAGACTACCTGTGACCCTGATCTGCGCGAAGGGTTTCCCTGCCCCTCATGTCTGCTTGGAGAGTTACATTACAACGGCCTTTTCCAGTTGCGATGCGATAACTGCGGTCTCGTCGCCGAAGCCGGCGTTTTCACCTGATAACGGAATAGAGGTGGCCGTGTGCTGCCTGTCAACACTATTCTCCCGCCCTTTTGTGGTAACTGGTTGGATTCGATATACTTGGTGAATATGTCCCAGATGTTGAGACTGCTAATCGTCGACGATCATGAGGTTGTTCGGCTTGGCATGCGTGCACTGCTCGAGCGCCATCCTACCTTCACGGTGGTCGGTGAGGCATCGACACAAGAAGAAGCGGTGACGATGGCCGGCGAGTTCCAGCCTGATATCGTGCTAATGGATATCCGGTTGGCCGGGGGTAGCGGGATCGAGGCTTGTCAGCAAATCAAGGAGCGCTATCCCCAAATTAAGGTGATCATGCTCACCTCTTTTGCCGAGGATGAACTTCTGTTCGCCGCCATTCGCGCCGGAGCGACCGGTTATCTGCTCAAGCAAATCGCCGGCGGGGATGTTATTCGGGCGATCGAAGGCGCAGCTCGTGGTGAATCCATGCTCGATCCCTCGCTTACCCAACGGGTTTTCTTTGAAGTCCGTCGCTCTATCCAGAAAGAAGAAGCCGTAGCTTTTCAGGACTTGACCAGCCAGGAGCGACAGGTACTCTTCCTGATTGCCGGGGGGCGCACAAATCGTGAGATCGCCGCTGATTTATTCCTGAGCGAAGGGACAGTACGTAATTACGTCAGCAGCATTCTTTCCAAACTTGGCGTGTCTAACAGGGCGGAGGCGGCCGCTTACGCTATCAAGCATCATCTCTCTGACCATATTTAGGCCCCACGAAATAGTCAGCTTCTCATGCCCAAGCTTGCCGAAACACCATTCTCCCCCGGCCATAACACACAGAAGGCTTTGGAGACACTTAATCGAGCTGCTTTAGCCATAGCCGGCGAACTCGACAGCGATAAGGTCTTGCAACTTATTGTTGATTCTGCTCGCGATCTGGTTGGCGCGGAATATTCGGCACTAGCCGTGGGTGATTGGCGAATTGCCGGGCCGAATAATGTCCATCGGTTTCTCACGAGTGGCATGTCTCGCGAGGATATAAGCAAGATCGATCATTGGCCGCACGGCTATGGGCTGTTGGGCGCGGTTATCCATGGACAACAGCCTATTCGCATTCCCCATATTCAGGAGGACTCGCGATCGATCGGCTTTCCCGAGGGGCACCCGATTATGGATAGTTTCCTGGGTGTGCCGATCATTGGGGCAGGGGAGACACTGGGGCATCTTTACCTGACCAACAAGACAGGCGTCGAGGATTTCAGCGAGGATGATCAGAGTCTCATTGAAATGCTGGCTGCTCATGCGGCCGTTGCTATCCAGAATGCACGGCTGTATTCGCAGGTAGAACGGCTGGCCATTCTGGAGGAAAGGACTCGGATCGGCATGGACCTCCATGACGGCGTCATCCAGTCCATCTATGCGGTGGGTCTCACTCTTGAGTCCACGAGGCTCGCCCTGCCGGATGGCAATGTCGATGAGGTATCAACGCTACTCAATACTGCGGTAGAGGGCCTGAATGACGCCATTCGTGATATCCGTAATTTCATTCTTGACCTTCGGCCGCGGCGTTTTGCGGGAGATGTTCATCAGGGATTAGCCCAGCTTGTTCGCGAATTCCAGGCTAATACGATGGTGCCGGCGTCTGTTCACGTACCTGAGCGATTGGAGGGATTGTCCTTGCCGCTCGGACGGGCTATTTTTCTGACCACACAAGAGGCACTGGCCAACGTCGCTCGCCATGCGCGCGCCGGAAAGGTCGATGTCAGCTTGAATTGCACCACCGATCGCATCACCCTGACCATACGAGACGACGGCCGAGGCTTTGATATGTCCAGCGAATCCCAGCGAGTTGGCCATGGCCTGGCCAATATGCAAGCTCGCGCTGAGAGTCTGCGCGGTCTCTTTGCTGTCGAATCTGCTCCCGGTGGGGGCACGACAGTTATGCTTGATCTCCCCCTTTAATCGAAGTTCCTCTCTGGCTTTGCGGCTGATTCATCTTCTATTTTGCTGCCTTGTTCTGGTGATAGATGTCACTCGAATCGGTGACTTTCGTCATTGAGTTCAAATCGTCCAAAGGGCTATACTGCCTTCAATCATTCGTGCCGCGAAAGCGTTGCTATCTGCACTGAGTTGATGGCTGGGGCAAGTCCCGAGCGATCCAAGAGGTGGGAGCATTGCGGCGGCTGAAGGTATTTCGTCATGCTACAGGCGCACCTGGAGATGGGCAGGAAAGTGATCCCAACCGACGCATCGAAGATTCGAATCCTTATCGTCGAAAAGCATGCCGCTGTGCGTCGGGCGCTCAGCGATCGACTGGGCGTGACGCCCCACTTTGAGATCGTCGCCAGCATTGAGGATCCCGCCGGCGCCTTACCCTATCTCAACGCCAAAACCGGCTCCAGGGAAGGTCCCAAGGAACCCGTCGTCGTTCTGTTCGGTTTGCAGAATGGAACCGATGAGCAACTGTTTCACACCATCGATATCATTAAACAGATGGTCAGCCTCTCCGCGGCCGTCATTATTCTGGCTCCCTTTGCCGATGAAATCGAGCGGCTGCTATTCCACCAGGCCGGCGTGAAAAGCTACTTGCTGAAATACATTGATTCAGCGGGGCTGATCCGGGAGATTGAGGTCGCGGCCAAGCCCGATCCCAAATCTATTCCGACGGTTTCGTAACCGATTCGCTGTCTTCCCGCCGTTTCCCATCCGGCCGGATGATCAACACCGGTACTGTCGCAGACTGAAGTACGCGCATCGCCACGCTGCCGAACAGGAAGCGTCCCAGACCTCCGCGGCCGTGGGTGCACATTACGATCGTGTCGATGCCGGCTCCTTGGGCGACATTGATGATCTCCGCGGCAACATCCTCCGATTCCGCCACTTGATAGTGCGTGCGAAAGTTTTGCTGCCGCAACGATCCCTTCTGTGATTGCAGATAATCGATCACCTCTTTGTAGAGATCGTCGCGCATCTTGATCATAAAGCTGGCTGACTCGGGCGATAACGCGCCTTCGCCAACTCGCGGGGGCAAGACCACGCGCAATAATGTGATGTCGCTATCGAACTGGGCGGCCATTTCCAGCGCATAGGGAAGGGCTGCTTCGGCGAACCCTGAACCATCCAATGGAACCAAGATGTGTTTGAACACGACTGCTTTCCCTCCTATTTGTAGCGAGCATAAGGCTCGCCGGTGTTGTCTTGCGAATTCATCCAGTCGCGAACGACCAGCCGAAAGATATCGGATTCGGTGATAATACCAACGAGTCGCCCATCCTGATCCAATACCGGCAAGCCGCCGATCATATACTTCAATAACAATTGGGCGGCGGCGCCGATCGTCTCGTCAGGTGAAATTGTCACCGGATTGGGGGTCATTATCTCGCCTACAGTCAGCCTGGATAACCTGTAGCTTAACTCCCAAATATCCATTCCACCATTCGACGACGCCTTTGCGCTGCGCACGTCGCTATAAGACACGATGCCGGTCAGCCGACCGTCTTCAACGACAGGCAAGCGCCGGATAGTTCGCTCAATCATGAGTTGCCCGGCTTCCAGCACGGTTGTTTCCGGAGAGACGGCGATCACGTCTCGTGTCATCCAGTCCCTGACTAATTCAAGCTTCATTTGGCGTACCCCCTCAAACAAGAAACAACTACATATGACACGAATTTCGCAGATTGTCGTTGAAGAAAATCTGTGAAGTTTGTGTCATATGTACTTGATCCCTCTACAAGGTTGTGTTTGGCGATCAACCCGATCTCGACGGCTTAATCGCCAACACAACCCTAACGGTAGCATCCGCCGTAATGCTCGACTGATTGCGGCATGTCTATTTGGACACGGTGCAGTTCTACGGCACCACGCTCAGGCGATTTGCCTTCAGGCGGACGCGATCTACTGAGCGTCCAGGATGGAATTGAAGATTTGCGTAAAGGCGGCGATTGGTTGTGCGCCATTTACTTCCTGGTCATTGACGAAGAACGTCGGTGTGCCGGTCACTCCCACATTGCGAGCGGCCTCCCGATTGCTGTTGACTGTATTCAGATAGCGGCCGGAGTCGAGGCAACTGGTAAACTTATCGATGTCCATCCCAACTTCGGTCGCGGCTTGCCTGAAGCCTTCAGCTGACAGACGTGTGGCAGGAGGTTCGATGGCCCACAGAGTGTTGGCGTAATCAAAATAGCTGCCCTGCTCATTGGCGCACATGCCGGACGCGGCCGCCGGGACGGTCGACGCGCTGAGCGCGTAAGGTAATACGACCCAATGCAGGTCGCCCGTATCGGCAAATTGCTCTTTCAAAGGTTTAGCTGTTTCGGCATGGAAGGCCTGGCAGTGGATACACCCGAAGTCTGAGACCTCGACCATCGTAATGGGGGCTTCGGCTTCTCCCATGAAGATACAACGATCGCTATTTTCCTGACAGTATTCAGCAAGTGTTTGCACGACTCGGCTCGCAGAAGGTCGCAGCGCGAGATAAAGCAGACCCGCGAGGACCAAAACACCGACGGCGATTAAACCACCGATGACTACCCAGTTCGTTTCCCTTTGTTGATGCTGTTGCTTCCGGCGTTGTGGGGCATTTTTTGCCATAGTTCTCCTGAGAAATAAAAAAGGATGTGATTGAATTCTGAGTTTATCTTTCCAAAAGTTTACAGGCAAACCTTCTTAGGGAGGATTGAGGATCGCCGATGAATGTCATCTGCCTTTGGTGACATTTCTCATCATGACAACGGTGGAAAATCAATTACACTTGAATAAAGAGGATTCGCCGGTGACGGTGGACTATTTCGGCCGGGGAGACAATTATGCTGACCGTTAACGATCTCATGACCATCATACCCAATAGTGTGACACCGCAAACGACGTTGCGGCAGGTTATTGAGGTGATGAAGACTCAATCTTGTCGCCAATTGCCCGTCCTTGATAACGGCCGCCTTGTGGGGATCATCACCGATCGCGATGTGCGCCTGGTGATGAACTCTCCTCTGATATTGCACGGCCGCTGGCAAGACGAAGAAATTCTGGATAGTATCACTGCTGAGAATTGCATGACCCCCGATCCGATGATCGTTTCACCCGACACGCCCGCCTATCAGGCTGCCGCCATGCTGAGCAGCTACAAGTTTGGCGCCTTGCCGGTCGTTGATAACGGTACTCTGGTCGGTATTATCACTGTCTCTGATTTTCTTAACTATTTTGCGATGCAGCAGCCGGCGATGATCGATCATAAGGAGTAGAGCATCGCGAGGAGGCCTTCATGGTTCCGTTCCGTAATATCTTGATCCCGCTGGACGGCTCCGAACTCGCTGAAAAAGCGCTCAAGTCAGCCGCTCAGCTTGCTTCTGCCATGGCCAAACAGACGAGCGCGGGAGAGCCGCCCGTCAAACTCACCTTGCTGCGTGTGGCGACCCCACTAACATTCATGGCGGCCGACCCCGCGCTGTTTGATGAGATGATCCGTATGAGCATCGATGAAGCCCAGGCCTATCTTCAGGCCACGGCACCATCTGTCATTGCCGCCGCTGAACCGGCTACTGTTGAGACCAAGGTCGTATCCGGCTTCGCGGCCGACGTTATTGTGCATTATGCCGAGGAGAACGGCATCGACCTCATCGTCATGTCCAGCCATGGTCGCACCGGCAGCAAACGATGGATCTACGGCAGTGTTGCGGAGAAGGTGATGCATCATGCGTCCTGCGCCACGGCAATCGTGCGCGCTCATGTATCGGTTGATATGTTCCAGAATCGCAAGATTCTGGTACCGCTAGACGGCTCTGAGCTGGCTGAGAAGGCTTTAGACCCGGCGATGGCGATCGCCGCAGCCGTGAAATCCGATGTGCTTCTGCTGCGTGTCGTTGCCGACCGCGAGCCATTACCCGCGACCCTCGATCCGATCGGCGAGGATGTGGCCGCTGCCCTTGACAAGACCGATTCGCTCGAACGTGCTGAGGCTGAGGCGTATTTGCAACGAGTGCATGAATCTCATCGTAATCAACACCTTTTCTTCGATGTCCAAAGCGTGGACGGTGATATTGCCGATGCGATTATTTCCTATGCTGATTCACGGAACGTCGATCTGGTGATCATTTCCAGTCATGGCCGCTCCGGTATCGGCCGCTGGCTCCACGGCAGTGTGGCTGAAAAGGTCTTGCGCGGTGCCGATTGCGCGACGTTGATCATTCGCCAAAGTCGCAATTGAGTGGGGCAGAGAAATGGTGGAAGAATGGTGCGACCCATTCCAGGCCTGGTCGCACCGTTTTCTCCTACCGATGCCGGGCGAGGAAGGCAGGGAATCGCGTGCGAATAGCATAGCTTTTTGCGGGTTAACACGGATAATACCCTCTCTGTGATCTGCGCCAATGACTTATTGTCCGCCCTGTTCCACCTTTTGAAAACAGTATGGATAATCCGCAACCGTTAGCTCCCGATCTGCTTTATCATCGATTCGACTCCTCCCAATTGCCGTTCGAGACCACGGCCGAGTTTGAGGACGGGCTTGAAATCATCGGCCAGCAGCGAGCCATCGAATCCATTCGATTTAGCATCGGGATGGATCATCAAGGTTATAACCTGTTTGCTCTGGGGCCAAATGGCGTCGGCCGTCGGACGACAGTGGAACACTTTCTGGTTCACCGGGCGGCCGCCGAGCCGACTCCCGATGACTGGTGCTACGTCTATAACTTCGATCAATCTTACAAACCCCGCGCCCTGCGATTGCCGCCTGGAAAAGCCAACATCTTCCGCGATGATATGAAGAAGCTGGCCGGGGAATTAGGCTCCGTCCTGCCGGCGACTTTTTCCGGCGAGGAGTATCAGCTTCAGAAGCGAGCGCTTGAAGAGGAACTGCGTGGTGTCCAGACCGAAGCTCTTGATAAGTTGCGTGAGGAGGCCAAGGAGCACAGCATCGCTCTGATCCAGACGCCGGGCGGCTTTGCTTTTGCTCCTCTGAAAGAAGGAGGCGAAGTCATCACCCCTGATGAGTTCATGCGCCTTGACCAGGAATCCCAAAAGAAGATCGAGACCGAGATGGAACAGTTGCAGGGATCCCTCCAGCGGATCATGGAGCGGATGCCTAACCTTCACCGCGAGATGCAGAATCGGCTTCGAGAGCTGAACGAGCGTGTTGTGGAATTTACGATCGCCCCCTTGCTCGAGGAGTTGCGCATTAAGTATCAGGATATGGCACCGATCGCCACCCATATCGACGATATCCAAAAAGACATCATTCATAACTTTGATGCCTTCATGCAGGATGATGAGGCCGCCGGACGGCAGTTGATCGGCGCCGCGCTGGGCATTGCCTCGGCCGAGCGTAGCGTGTCACTCTCCCGCTACGAAGTCAATGTGATTGTCGATAACGGTCGAACCGAGGGCGCGCCGGTTGTCATGCTCGAACAGCCGCGCTACCAAAACCTCGTCGGCCGCGTCGAGCATATCGCCCAAATGGGAGCGCTCGTCACTGACTTCACCCTGATTAAGCCCGGTGCTCTGCATGAAGCTAACGGCGGCTACCTGCTGATCGACGCCCTCAAGTTATTGACCGAGCCCTTTGCCTGGGATGCCCTGAAGCGAGCGTTGCGCCAGGAAGAGATCTTCATCGAGTCAATGGGCCAGGTCTACAGCATGATCAGTACCGTGTCCCTTGAGCCGGATCCCATTCCCCTTGATGTCAAGGTGATCCTCGTCGGTGAACGTCTTTTGTATTATCTGTTGAGTACTAATGATCCTGAATTTAATGAGCTGTTCAAGGTTTCGGCCGACTTTGATGAAGATGTAGATCGCAACCCGGATAGTGCCCTGGCCTATGCCCGCGTCATCGCCGAAGTAGCCCGAGCCGAAAAGCTACGGCCTTTCCAGCGCGAAGCTGTCGCCCGGGTGATCGAGCACGGATCCCGTGTCGCTGAGGACGCAAGTAAGCTGTCGACGCGAATGCAAAGCATCACCGACGTACTCCGGGAAGCCGACTATTGGGCCGGAGAAGCCGGACACGATATCGTGATTCGTGAGGATGTGCAGCGAGCCTTGGAGAAGCAGGTTTTTCGTTCCGGCCGTGTTCAGGAGCAAATCCAGGAAACCATTCTGCGCGATCAGGTGCTCATCGACACGAGTGGCGCTGTTGTCGGGCAGGTGAACGGTCTATCTGTTTATATGATGGGTAGCCATGGTTTCGGCCGCCCATCGCGCATCACAGCTCGTGTGCGGATGGGTGGCGGTGGAGTTGTCGATATCGAACGAGAGGTTGATTTGGGCGGCCCCATTCATTCCAAAGGCGTGCTCATCCTGACCGGGTTTTTGGGCCAGCGATATGCGGCCGACAGACCACTTTCCCTCTCGGCGACCCTTGTATTTGAGCAATCCTATGGAGGCATCGAGGGTGATAGCGCCTCCTCGACCGAACTCTATGCCCTGCTTTCCGCTCTTGCCAGACTCCCCATCCAGCAGTCTTATGCCGTCACCGGTTCTATCAATCAGAGAGGGCAGATTCAGGCCATCGGTGGGGTCAATGAGAAGATCGAGGGTTTCTTCGATATTTGCCAGGCTCGCGGGCTGACGGGCGATCAAGGTGTGCTGATTCCCTCTGTCAATGTCGCCAATTTGATGCTGCGTCAAGATGTAGTCACTGCCGTCGCTGATGGCCGTTTTCACATTTATCCGGTATCGACGGTCGATGAGGGGATATCTATTTTAACCGGGGTCGCCGCTGGAGAGCTGGATGAGCAAGGGCAATACCCGCCCGACAGTGTGAACGGTCGTGTTATCGCGCGTCTGGCCGAATTTGCCGAGAAACAACACGCTTTTAACGAACCGTCTCGTGTCGCGGACGCTGGATCTACCGGCGATGAAAATGACTCGGTGAAGAAAGATGAGCAACCTCCTGCTGGATGATGACCGCGCAATTGAGCCGGAGGATGTTGTCATGCAGCCCGCTCCGGGGGACGAAGTTACGCAAGAGTCGATTTTCCCTCGGCCAATTCGCCGTATCCTTATCGCTCTCGATGCATCCTCCAACAGCCACGCCGCGCTGGAAGCGGCCGCCAACTTGGCCGCGATATTACAATCTGAACTTCTGGGCCTGTTTGTCGAGGATATCAACCTTCTTCGCTTGACCGAGCTTCCCTTCGTTCGCGAGGTTCGTTTTGCCGAGAAGGACGTACGACGCCCAGACCAGGATGCCTTAGTACGCAAGCTGCGCGCCCGCGCCGCCCTTCTGCGTCACGAACTGGAAGAAATGGCCTCCGAGCGCAAGTTGACGAGTTCATTTCGCGTCATTCGAGGATCAATTGACCGCGAGCTTTTAGCGGCCGCGCTTGAGGCCGATCTGGTGGCTCTCGGTCGCCTGGGTCATACTGTCATACGTCATAGCCCCCTTGGTTCCACCGCACGTGCGATTGTGTCCCACGCGACTGGGGCTGTTTTGCTGGTCAAAACCGACGTTGGGCCGGGGCCGGTCATCGCTCTCTTCGATGGCTCAGAGAATGGGCGTCGGGCGCTACTTATGGCGGCCGAGCTTGCCAATCATGTGGGTGATCTTCGAGTCCTGGTATGGGCATCGAATGAAGAAACTGCCTACACACGCCGGCAATACGCCATCCAACTGCTGGAAAAAACTGATATCCAGCTACAATTCCAGCATCTCTCCGGCGACGATCCTCGGCGCGTCATTGAATGGGTGGATCGCCAGAAGGGCAGCTTGCTCATCCTTGGCGGTGGTGAAATGAACCTGCCGGAGGATATTGGTCAGGTGCTGGTGGATGAAGCCCAACAGCATATCCTTTTCCTCAAGTAATTCCGAATATTTGTGCTAAAATCAAGGCAGGATGCGGCTCCAATGGAGCAGATGCCGGATCCTGGCGAATGATATGACCTATAAACCGAGCGACCATATCAGCGATTTGCTGCGCAATTTGCCCACCAAACCCGGCGTCTATATGCATAAGGATGCCGAGGGTAACATCCTCTACGTCGGTAAGGCGATCAATTTGCGCAGCCGCGTGCGCTCCTATTTCCGCAACCAGGTTGACTCCATCAAGACTCAACGCCTGCGGCGGCAGATAGCAGATATTGAGGTCATCACCACTGAGTCCGAACTTGAGGCGCTGTTGCTTGAGATGACGCTCATCAAGCAGTATCGGCCGCAATTCAACGTGCGGATGAAGGATGACAAGCGCTATCCCTACATCAAGGTTCATTGGGGAGATCTTTTCCCCAAAGTAACCGTCACCAGGCGGATGGTTCGTGACGGCTCACGCTACTTTGGACCCTACACATCTGTCTGGGCTGTCCAGCAGACACTCGACCTGTTGCGCAAGGTGTTTCCGTATCTGACGTGTGATCGCGTCATTACCGGCAAGGACGAACGCGCTTGTCTGTACTATGACATCAAGCTGTGCAGTGCCCCCTGCATTGGCGCGGTCGATCAGATCCAATATCGAGCCATGATTCAACAACTCATGGACTTTCTCGATGGAAAATCTGATCATATCGTTCGTGGTATTGAAGCCAAAATGGAGCGAGCTGCAGCTAATCTTCAGTTCGAGAAAGCGGCCGACTATCGCGACCAACTCAAGGCCATCGAGCGTATCACTTCTCGCCAGAAGGTCATTGGTGCGTCTGACGCCGACCAGGATGTGATCGCCTTCGCTCGCGAGAATGGGGAAGCCTGCGTCCAGATATTCTTTATTCGTCACGGCAAGCTGATAGGTCGCGAGTATTTCATGCTCGATAACACCGAGGATGAGAGTGATCCTGAAGTCCTTCAGGAGTTCATCACTCAGTTCTATGATGATGCAGCTTACATCCCCAAAGAGGTGTTGTTGCCCAATGAGATCGAGGAGGCGCGGATCATCGAGGAGTGGCTCCGCCAGAAACGCAACACCAAGGTTTCCCTCCATGTCCCGCGTCGCGGTAAAAAGCGCGAGCTGGTCCAAATGGCGGTGGAGAATGCTCACGATACCCTGGCAACCCTGCGTCAACAATGGGCGGCCGATCGATCCAAGCATGTCCAGGCTATTACTGAATTGCAGGATGCCCTCAAGCTACCGACGCCGCCGTCACGTATCGAGTGTTACGATATCAGCCACACCCAGGGCGCACAGACCGTCGGCTCGATGGTTGTGTTCGTTCAGGGTGCGCCACAGAAGAGTGACTATCGTCGCTTCAATGTTCAGACCGTCGACAACGATGATTACGGCGCCATGCGAGAGGTGCTGACCCGCCGCTTCCAGCGCTATCGCGATACGTTGGCGGGTGAGCTTCACGATCCCAGCCGGATCAAGGCTCGCTCCGATCGGCCGACGGCCTGGGCCATTTTGCCCGATCTGCTTCTCATCGATGGTGGCAAAGGCCAATTGCAGGTGGGATTGGAAGTTCTGCGAGAGTTCGACCTGGAGGGCGAGGTTCCGATAGCGTCGCTGGCCAAGCAGGAGGAAGAAGTCTTCCTGCCCAATCAGTCGCGGTCCGTTTATCTGCCACGCCGCTCTGAGGCCCTGTACCTGATCCAGCGTGCCCGTGATGAAGCTCATCGTTTTGCCAACGAGGGCCATCGCAAGCGCCGCTCCAAAGTGGGGGTGGCTTCCATACTTGATAGCGTGCCCGGCGTAGGCCCCAAGCGTCGTCAACTGTTATTGAAACACTTTGGCTCGCTGGATGGGATTCGCGAAGCCTCCATCGAGGAAATCGCCGCCATATCAGGCATCACCATCGAGGTGGCTGAATCAATCAAAGCCCACCTCGAGTAGACTGCCGACACATTAGCTAGCCAGTACTGACAGACGATCGGCGCAAAGAAGTAAGGATAGCGCCGAAGGCCCATCGGTGACCTTTCCTTGCCGCGCCATGTCTAACGCTTGTTCGATGGAGAATAGATGCACTTCCATCACTTCGGCCACTTCGTGGTGAGGCGGCCCCAAGGTGACTCCCCGCGCCAGAAAGATATGACCCACCTCGTTGCAGATACCGTTAACCGGATAGAAGCGGCTAATGTAATCCAGTCTTTCAGGCACACCGCCTACTTCTTCCAAAAGCTCATCGCGTGCCGCCGTCTCGGGCGTCTGCCCGGCTTTTAGGCTGCCCGCGGGGATTTCCCAGCACCAATCATCGACTGTATAGCGATACTGCCTTACCAGTGCGATCTGCCCGTTGGTCGTCACCGGTATAATCCATACCGCGTCGGGCTTCTCGACGACATGGTAGATTCCCGGCTTTCCATCAGGCGTCAAAATCTCATCTTGTCGCACGCGATACCATGGACAGGACCAGGCCACGCGGCTGGATAGGGTCTGAAAAGGGCGTTCGATCGCATCGTTGCTGTGATCGATGGCGTGTGTTTTATTGTTGCCCACTTTGATTACCTGCGGGAACAAGGCTGAGTACGGTCTGCCCCGGTTTGGGGTTAGGTTGAAGATCGGTGGTGAAAAAGGCGAGGCGGCCGGATTGGCTGATCAGCCCCAGCGGGATGACCCCCGTGTATTTTGCCAGGTAATCATTGTAGGAGAAGGAGCTTGTCAGGGCAGTTGTCTTCAGCGATGCTCCATCCATTATCTGCTCGTCCAGGAATTCGTACGTTGACCCTGGCTCAAAGAGGATGCGGCCACGCAGATGGGAGGGAGTTTTAAAGGAGTTCCCACCAGCTGATGGCAAATGGTATAATTCCGATCGACCGAACAAATCTGCATACTGTAATGCTACCAGCGCGTTTACTTCATCGTTGCTTGTTAGAGCCGCTATTCGGCCAATGCCGCCCAGATCGATCTGCTCCATCGTCTCTTCCAGAAGCGCATTGCCGTGGAATGCCTGCAACCCTGCCTGACGGCTTTCAGTGATATACCGATAATTGCTGTCCAGCAATAGTGCCCGAATCCCATAATTCGCCAACTGTCGAGCCAATTCACGCGCGAAGGGGCTTGCCCCAACAATAAGCACGCCTTGTGGATCCCGCTCCGCCAATCCTAAACGGCGAGCCACCGGCCCGGCGGTCAAGCCATAAAAGATAACGGTCACAACGATTGTGAGGAATATGATCGGCACCAATAATTCCGCTCCAGGCAGATCGAGCGTCGCAAGTTGGAAGGCGAAGACAGATGCCACTGAGGCGGCAACAATGCCGCGAGGAGCCATCCACATCAGAAAGATGCGCTCTGATATTTTAAGCGGTGATCCCCACGTGGATACCAACACACTAACCGGCCGGACAATCACAATCAGGATGACAACAAACAGCATCGCTTCCCATCCGATGAGAACGAGATTGTCGATATCGATCCGCCCGGCAAGCAAGATGAACAAGACACCGATGAGGAGTACTTGAAGATTTTCTTTAAATTCCAGAATGTGGTGAATGGGAACCCACGGCTGATTAGCCATAACCACGCCCATCACGGTGACGGTCAGTAAACCTCCTTCAGGGGCAAGCATGTCGGAGATCGTGAACATCATGAATACTAATAGAAGTGTGACGCCATTATGCAAATGATCGGGGATAAGATAACGTCGTAAGAGAGCGATGAGCGTTCCCGCGCCCAGAAAGCCGAAGAGAAGGCCGACAAACAGGCTACGTAAGACCCCTAACACTATGAAGCTCGGGACGCTGACAACCTCACCCTGGCGGAGGATCTCGAACACCAGGACAGCCAGGACTGCGCCGACCGGATCAATCAGGAGGCCTTCCCACTTGAGGATGGTGCCAACACGACCCTTTGGCCGAATTTGTCGCAACAACGGCCCCACTACTGTCGGCCCTGTCACGATCAGAATTGCGCCGACAAGTATCGCCATCGGCCACTCGAACCCGATGACAAATCGTGCGGCAAGCGCGGCAAGGACCCAGGTTGCTATTGCGCCCAATGTAATAAGCCGGCTGATGACCGGCCCACTAATCGGCAGTTCTTTGAGTTTGAGAGTCAGGCCGCCTTCAAACAGAATGACGCCAACGGAGAGCGAAACGATAGGGAAGAGAGATTCACCCAAAAGCTCGTCCGGGTGGATGATGCCCAGAACAGGGCCGAGCAAAAACCCGAACAACAGTAACAACAGAATCGAAGGTAATCGCAGCCGCCAGGCAAGCCACTGTGCTCCGATGCCAAATATGGCTACGGCCGCTAACTGAATAAGGACTTCTTCCAAATAGCTACCCCATAATATTCGTCTTGAGGACGCAATACATAATCAGTAATCGGAATTATATTTGTGTGATCCCTGAGGAAATAGACTTTATTAAAGCCGAGCATTCGGGTAAATCGCGTAAGTTCCCATCCAAACATCTTGCGCCAGCACATGATTGCGCATAGCTAAGAGCGCTTCCGCACCACTAAATACACCGGATAAATCCAGCGATTCCACATCGAGTGCGTAAAGAGAGAAATAGTAACGATGAACTCGTTCGTCATTCCACGGGGGGAAGGGGCCATCGTAGCCGCCATAATTCCCCTCCATATTCGGATCGCCCGCGAACCAGCTGGAATAGCTATTGATCCCCCGAATTCCGTAGGGCGTTGGACCAACCTCCTTGCCTTTTTGAGTCACGCCATCGGAATCGCAGCCTGCAGGCAGTTCGTTCGTGCTGGAGGGTATGTCGACCAGCACCCAATGGTAAAAATCGGCGCGAGGCAAGTCGTAGGGCACGGTTCGGCCAAGCTGGTTGACGTCGTCGCCCACCGACGGCGCGTCCACATCGCAGCAGATCAAAGCGTACGATTTCGCCCCGGCGGGTGCATCCGCCCACTTCAGATGGGGACTGCGGTTTGGTGCGAACGTCGCCTGGCCTGATCCATTGGGAACCCCCATCGCGAATTCGGCCGGTATAGCGCCGCCGTTTTCAAATGACAAGATCGTGAGTTTCATGTGGTGCCTCCCTTGTTAAATGTTGATTTGTCCCATTTTCCGACCAAACGACCGGTTTCGCAAGTGCGAGATGAAGGTTAGATCATCTCACGGCCGACAGCACGGGCGACAAGCTCTATCTCCTCTCTGAAACGCGCCATTGCCGCCAGGGGGAGAGCCTGTTCCCCGTCTGATAAGGCTTCAGAGGGGTTATGATGGAACTCGACCAGCAAACCATCCGCTCCGGCGGCTACGGCGGCTCTCGCCCCGGCTGCGACCAGATCGGCTCGCCCGGCAGCGTGACTCGGATCGGCCAAGATAGGGAAGGGGGTCGTCTGCTTGACGAGGGCGATGGCGTTGACATCCAATGTGTTGCGGGTGGCCGTCTCGAAGGTACGGATGCCACGTTCGCACAAGACGATGCGATCGTTACCGCGGCTGATGATATGTTCGGCCGCCTTGAGCCATTCATCGATCGTAGACATGAAGCCACGCTTAAGCAATATCGGTTTGTCTGTTTCACCCACCGCCCACAAGAGCGGGTAATGTTGCATGTTTCGGCTGCCAATCTGAATAATGTCCGTAAATTCCACGACTTCGGCCAGATTCTCGACGCCCAGGGCTTCGGTGACGACCAGCAAGCCGAATTCATCGGCCACAGCGCGCAAAATCTCCAGCCCTTCGCGACCCATTCCCTGGAAGGAATAGGGAGAGGTTCGGGGTTTATAGGCGCCACCTCGTAGCACGCGGCCCCCCAGTCTGGCGATCTCGGCCGCTACGGTTCTCGTTTGCTCGTAACTTTCCACCGAACAAGGCCCGGCCATGACTATCACGTCCAACCCGCCCACCAGGGTGCCTGGCCCGATGGCTACGGCTTGCGTGTGGGTAGTTCGCGGCATGTCCTTTGCCCATTCGATTGTTTGTTGGATCATTTCTTATCCTTTGGAGTGCTGTCGAAGTGACGGCTCTCCTTTACTACCTGATCTTCTGATGTTTTGTTATAACCAGCCCGATGACATCCACGACTCAATCTACAGATCCTGTTACCGTTTGGATCCATGCCATGCGGCCACGCACGTTGCCTTTGGCCGTGGCCTGCATCATTATGGGCACTTGCCTGGCTGCGGCCGACGGTTCTTTCAGTTGGATCATCGCCTTGCTATGTATACTAACCGCCATTTTGTTGCAAATCCTATCCAATCTGGCTAATGACTATGGTGACTCGCTCCATGGCGCGGATCATGTTGAACGGCGAGGACCAAAGCGTGCCGTTCAGAGCGGCCTCGTCACCCTTGAGGCCATGCGTCGAGCCATCGTAATCAATGTCATTCTAGTCATTTTCTCCGGCCTGGCTCTGCTCTGGTTCGCGTTCGGTGTGAAGGCCTTTTCATCCACGCTCATCTTCATCGTGCTCGGCGCGGCCGCTATTGGCGCGGCTATCGCCTATACGGCTGGGAAAATGCCTTACGGCTATGTCGGCCTCGGTGATATCTTCGTGCTCCTCTTCTTCGGCTGGGTCGGCGTCATCGGCAGCTATTTTGTCCAGACTGTTCATTTTTCCTGGCTCATTCTTTTGCCGGCAACGGCCTGCGGCTTGCTGGCTGTGGCCGTGCTCAATGTCAACAACATTCGTGATCTTGATTCTGACCGCCTTGCC
Source organism: uncultured Ardenticatenaceae bacterium (assembly GCA_964654505.1). Classification (GTDB taxonomy): domain Bacteria; phylum Chloroflexota; class Anaerolineae; order Promineifilales; family Promineifilaceae; genus Promineifilum. The sequence goes on from CAZZJN010000026.1 coordinate 21,971, forward strand.
GGAAAGCGTTCTGTCCCTGTCAGGCTGGGATTGGAGCGCGCCCGCATATATCACTGGTTGTTAATAATCGACGCAATCATATTCGCAATTGTCTATGTGGTGATCGACTATACTTCGATTTGGGAGTTCCTTTTCCTCTTGGCCGTGCCGTTACTCATTCGTAACGGGCTGGCGATTAGTCGTACGGATGATCTACCATCGCTTAATCCTTGGCTTAAGCAGATGTCACTGGCTTCCCTGGCCTTCGTCACCTTGTTTGGTCTGGGCCAGATCATGGCTGCTCTCTAGGAATATTCTTCAGGAAGGCGAGCACCCATTCACTATATTCATTCGTGCGTTCCAAATGGACGTTGTGGCCAGCGCCGTTGGCGATCCTCAGCGTCGCGTCGGGGATGACTTCCTCCATTTGCCGATTGAGCGCCACGAACTTGTCGTCCGTCTCACCTGCTACCAGGAGTGTGGGCTTGTCGATCGTGCCTAATCGCTCCCATAACGTTGGTTGCGCGCCTGCCCCCATGCCGCGCAGGCTGTTGGCCAAGCCGCGTGCCGAGTTAGCCAGCCTCCCGGCGCGTAGTGCCACCCGCTTTTCGGCCGGGAGGCGTTTCTGCGAGGCGAACAACGGTATTTTCTCCCACTGATTGACAAACGCCTCGACCCCCTCGCTCTCTATCCGGGTGGCCAAGGCCTCGTCTTGCTGCCGCCTTGCAGCGCGTTCGGTCGCGTCTTGCAGGCCTGGAGAGGCGCTCTCCAGTATGAGCGAGCGCACCCATTGCGGATGGTTCACGGCCGTGTACAGAGCCAGGCGGCCGCCCATCGAATAGCCCAGCCAATGGGCTGGAAGGGCGTTAAACCGCCCAAGCAATACGCCCAAATCATCCGCTATGTTGGGCATGGTATATCGCTCGATTTCGGTCGGGGCATCACTTTGGCCATGTCCGGTTAGATCGATGGCTAAAACTCTAAAACTGCCGGCCAAGCGCTCCATCACGAGGTGCCAATTCGCCGAGCTTCCGGTAAAGCCGTGAAGTAACACGACCGACTCGCCGGATCCGGCTTCCCGGAGGTAATACCTCATGTCACCGATCTCGTAGATGCTCATGCTGCTGCCAGCCTGCTCGCCATTTGCACGGCCACGGCGCGACGGTTTATCTTGCCGGAACCTGTCTGAGGTAATTGGTCGACGATGAAGATAACCTTGGGCTGTTTGTACCCCGCCAGTTGGGTTCGGCTGAAAGCCAGCAAATCGCCTTCATCGAATTGGCCGGGACTGCGGGACACGATGACGGCCGTCACCTGCTGCCCCCATTCGGGATGTGGCAGTCCGATCACGCAGACCTGACTTACCTCCGGATATTCCTGCAGGATTCGCTCTACTTCGGCCGGATAGACGTTCTCTCCGCCGCTCACGATCAGATCGCTGCGTCGATCCATTACCCACAAGTCACCCTCATCATCCAGATACCCGATATCGCCGGTGTGCAAACGACCGTTGCGAAGCTTATCGATGGTCGCCGACGGATCGTTGAAATAGCCATTCATCACCATCGGCCCGGTGATAACGATTTCGCCGGGTGTATTTTGCGGAAGATCGCGTCCAGAATCATCAACGATCGTGATTGTCGCTAACGCGAGTGGTTTTCCGACGCTGCCCGGTTTGAGCAACGCGCGGTCCGGCTCCATTGTCGCCACCTGCGAAGTTGTCTCGGTCAGGCCATAGGTCACAGCGATGGGGAGCCCTGCCTCGGTCGCCTCCGCCAACAGGCGGGGTGGGGTGGAGGCACCGCCCAGGAGAATCAATCGGAGCGATTGTGCATTGGCGCGTGACAGACCGGCCTGCAGCAAACGGCCGAGCATGGTCGGCACGAGCGACACGAGCGTAACAGCCTCCTCTCGCAAGCTGTCCAGAACCGCCTGTACGTCGAAGCCATCTTGCAGAACGACGGCCGTTCCATAGAGGCACGATCGGAAGAGCACCGCCAGCCCGCCTACGTGATAGAGCGGCAAACAGGAGAGCCAGCGATCATTTGCTTGGGTCCCCAGGCGGGCGGCCGAGCCGGAAGCACTCCAATATTGATTCGCATAACTAATCACTGCCCCCTTCGGAAAGCCGGTCGTCCCCGATGTGAATACGATGGCTTGCAGAGATGTTAAACTCCCACTGGCTATCGGGTCAAATCGGGTTGGGTAAGGGGCGAGAACCGCTTCAAACTCGACTGCGGGCTGGGGTAGGGCATGCACGGAGATTTGCCCTTGCGTTGCGGCAACGGCCATCTCCTCCATATGGGTTGTGCAGAGAATAGCGGAGCATCCGGCGTTTTCGATCTGCCAACCCAGCTCCTTCGGTGTCAGGCGAGTGTTAAGCGTGACGAGCGTTGCCCCTATGCGACCAAGGGCAAATATGCAGCACACGGCCGGCAGGGCATTGGGCATTAACATGCCGACATAGTTTCCTCGAACGATTCTATTTTCGTGTAGATAGTGGCCGAACCGAGAAACCAACACCTCCAACTGTTCGAAGGTCCATGGTCGGCCATCGATGAACAGCGCTGTCACCTTTGGTGATAGCGACGTCCTTTCTTTCAGCCAATCGTTGGTTAACTCGAATCTGTCCATGGCGTGCTGAAATTTCGCTGAGCCACCTATCCGTTAGACCGGTCTTACGGCCGCCACGGGTATTTCTGGAAATCGGGATTCCTCTTCTCGAGAAAGGCTTCCTTACCCTCGCGCCCCTCGTCAGTCATGTAGAAGAGCATGGTCGCATCGCCTGCCAGCACTTGCAGCCCGGTTTGTCCATCGAGATCGGCGTTCAATCCGGCCTTCAGGAACCGAATGGCGATAGGGCTTTTGGCCAATATTTCCTGAGCCCAAATGACGCCTTCGGCTTCAAGATGCTCGACCGGCACGATCTTGTTGACCATACCCATCTCCTTGGCCTCGTATGCGTCGTATTGGCGGCAGAGGTACCAGATCTCTCGCGCTTTTTTCTGACCCACGATGGAGGCCAGGTAGTTGGAGCCGAAGCCGCCGTCGAAGCTGCCGACCTTGGGACCGGTTTGACCGAAAATGGCGTTTTCGGCGGCGATAGTCAGGTCACTGATGACGTGTAGCACGTGGCCACCACCCACCGCATAACCTGCCACCAGAGCGATGACCGGCTTGGGCATTGTACGGATGATGCGTTGCAATTCCAGCACGTTGAGCCTGGCTACGCCATCCTGACCCACATAGCCGGCCGTGCCGCGGACGCGCTGGTCGCCCCCGGAGCAGAAGGCATATTTTCCATCCAGAGCTGGGCCATTGCCGGTCAGCAGGACGACGCCTATCGCCTGGTCCATCCAGGCGTGGCGAAAAGCATCGATCATCTCATCGATTGTCAGCGGCGTGAATGCGTTACGTGACTCCGGTCGGTTAAAGGCGATTCGCGCCATACCGTCCGCCTGATGATAGGTAATTTCCGAATAATCCTTAACGATCTGCCAATCGGTCATGTTCTGTTACTCCTTGCAAGATGTACTGTGTCGTTCGGCCCGTAGCGTTCCGCCGACGAATAAACCTGTTAATATCCCGCGGCGGCAAATGCCGCCACGGCGCGCATGTGCCGGTAATCGGCCGCGCTATTTGTCCCTACCTCGATCAACATCGGCTCATCCACACTTCCCAACGCCTCGCGTAACGCCTCCGTCAGGTCAGCTTCATCAGCGACGGCCCGATAGGTTAGGCCATACATTGCAGCCGCGTGCTCGAATTTCAGGCCATGAGGTGTCAGGAACAGGTCGGTGAAAACAGGGTCATCGGCCAATGTGGTGGAGATCGGTAGCCGGTGGAAGATGCTGCCGCCGTCGTTGTTGATTACCACGAAGGTGATATTCCTCAGCCCGAATTGTCGCACGGCCAGCAACCCATTCATGTCGTGGTAGAAAGTGATGTCTCCCAGAATGGCCACCACATGGTCGTGAGCACCTGATGCCGCCAATCCCAGAGCGGTGGATACGTTGCCGTCGATTCCGCTGGCTCCCCGATTGCCATATATTCTGATCGACCTGGCATCCGGTCGGTCGAACGTGTCGACGTGACGCACGGGCATGCTGTTACCGGCAAACAAGGTGTGTCCGTCGCCTAATGCCAAACACACCTGCCGGACGGCCGCGCCGTCGAAGAAAGCCGTTTCGCCAATGACCACGTTGACCCGTTCCCAACCGGTGCGCTCAGCAGCGCGCCACTGATCCAGCCAGCCCATATATGGCCGCGGCTCGTCATGCTTCAACGACTCAGCCAATGCCATGCAGAAGGTTGTCGGGTTGGCCTGGATCATCTCATGGGTGAGATGCAGGTCATCGGCCCATTCTCCATCCTCGCGGATATGAATATTAAGCGTTTCGAGTGTTGCGGCTGTACTTTCCAGATAGGACGCCAGGGAGTTGGAGGTAGGGACCGCGCCGAACCGCAGGATGACGTCCGGCTTGCCAAGGACGTCCTTCACCGTGGGTAGCCACAGGTGGAAGCCGCCAAATACGTAGCTCACGTCGGCATGCGGACCATGCCGGAGATTAGACAGGGCGTCAGCCAGGATCGGATAGCCGCTTCTTTTTGCGAGTGTGAGGACGGCCGCCGGAAAACCCCCGGCGGGACATTCAGGACCACAAACGATCAGGCCGCGAGGATTGTCTCTGATGGCCGCTCCAACCGAGGCGACCTGGCCGGTATCGACCATAACCGATCCACGTTTGATGCGTGTGAACGGCTGAGCACGTCTGTTTGAATGTTCCTCGTCTGCCAGACCACTGACTAATTTTCCTGGTTCCAACGGCTTCCGGAACGGAAAATTTAGGTGCACCGGCCCTTTGACCAGCCCATCAGCAGCGGCATAGGCGCGAGCGGCCAATGTGCGCAGGTGCCGTAATACGACATCAGGAGCGTCGGATTGCGGGGTCGGAACCTCAACCGACCACAGCACGTGATCACCATACATTTTGATCTGATCGATAGTTTGGTTGGCGCCGCTGCCACGCAACTCGGCCGGACGATCGGCTGTCAACACCAGCAAAGGTACGTGAGAGTAATAGGCCTCGATGATCGCCGGATGGAAATTGGCCGCGGCCGTGCCGGATGTACACACAAGGGCAACCGGCCGCTGTGTTGCCAGTGCCAGCCCCAGGGCGAAAAAGCCCGCGCTTCGTTCGTCCAGGTGGCGATAGATCTGAATCCCCGGCTGAGCGGCGAAGGCCAGCGTGAGTGGCGTAGAGCGAGATCCGGGGGCGAGGCACACAGCTTCCAGGCCATTGGCGGCCAGCTCATTGACGAAGATCGATGCCCAGCGAGTGTTGGGGTTTGAATCAAGGTTCATCTCAGACAGCTCCCTCGATTCCAAGAGCGCCCAGCATAGGCCGGAACTTAAGCGCGGTTTCGGCCCACTCATGCGCCGGTTGGGAATCACCGACGATACCTGCCCCGGCATAGAGCCAGGCTCGATCATGCTGGATTACGGCCGATCGGATGGCCACCGCAAATACGCCATCCCCGCGAGCGTCTATCCACCCGATAGGCGCGGCATACCAACCGCGGGGAACAGGTTCGCTCCGTCGTAAAAATACCATCGCTTCGTCAGTGGAAACGCCACCCATTGCGGGGGTTGGGTGCAACCGTCGCGCCAGCGACATCAGGCTGGTTTCCTCGGTAGCAATTCGTCCGTGGATTGGGGTTAACAGGTGTTGGATATTTCGCAGTGGTAACACCGCCGGTTCTGTCGTTGCAACCAGATCGTCAACTGCACCTTCCAGACTTGTCAGAATGGCCTTGGCGACAAGTTGATGCTCGTGTCGATTTTTCACCGATCCCAGCAATTGTTGAGCCAACTCGTCGTCCTCATCTGTTGTACGGCCACGGCCTATCGAACCGGCGAGAGCCATGGTAGTAATGAGGTCTCCATCTTTCCGGAGGAGTAACTCCGGCGTGGCCCCAAAGAAGGCATGTTGCGGGCAAGGTTCGAATAAAAAGCGAAAACAGTCGCCATAATTGTCGTTCAGATAGTCGAGCGCGGCCGCTCCGTCAATTGGTTCATCCGAGCGTACTTCGCACACTCGCGAGAGTACGACTTTCTCCAGCAAACCATCATGAATAGCCTGTGTGGCGCGGTCGATGATCGTCGACCACGCTTCAAATGACATAGGATAGCGCAGGCTAGTGTGACCGATGGGGCGTGTATATCCATCCGGTGTGGCCGCTGTCCGGATCACCAACGCCTCCCAAATCCCTGCCAGACAATCGTCCAGACTTTCGTCCTCGCCTATGAGGGCGTTAATTGTCATGTAAGCCTGTCCGTTAGTGTGAACGACTTGAAAGTGGGGCAGGACGAATTGTGCCGGGCAGAACATCGACCAGGTGTTGTCGGGAATAAAATCATCCTGAAAGGCAAAACCGCCGAATAGTCTCGGTCGGGCAAGATGATCATTCAGAGGGTGACTATCAGATAGCATGCTGTCATACTGCGAGGCATTTCGGTCGACCTCGAGGATGATCGCCCTCTCGAATAACACTTTCGCCTGTCGTTCGATCTCATCAAAACGGTAACCTGCCGGCGTGGCCGGAATATCCTCATCGAGAACAGGCGGGACGGAGAGCATGGCGGCAATCCCGAAGCCGGCAATAGTTAACCCGTCATTGCCAGTCTCCGGCGGCTCGGACCAGTAAATTCGTTCCTGGCCGTAAGCTCCATTCAGAAAACGCGTGATGTCCAAACGGGGAACGCTCGTGATGAGACTGACTAACCGATTTGTTGCCGAGGGATCGGAATCGGCCTCATCCCATTGCCACGCCTTTGCTCTGATTTCGTCAGTTTTAGTCGTGTGAGCTGAAGAATCCATATGCGTTATTTCGGTCATCGTTTGCCTGCCGAAAGAATCATCTACTTGTCGATTTGGAGACCGCGCGGGCGTCATATCCGACACTGCGCAAGAGCAAAGGCACAAGCCCGTCCATGATTCGCGCCGGTTCAGGCTCACCCGTTGTGACCCAACGGATCACGATGCCGTAGATAGCCCCCATCCAGGCATGGGCTACCACCTCGGTGTCCGTCGGGGCAATGTCGCCCAGTTCAACGGCTTCATCCAGATAGGACTGGATGAGGCGGGCAAAGCGGTCGTTTACCTCAGCACGTTTGTTTTCAAACACGGTTCCCAACCCCACGGCCTGTACGAGTAAAATCTTGGCCGGGCGTCTGTAGCGACCGAATGTTTCCAGCACCGTTTCCAGGGCAATTTGCACTCGAGTCATGCCCCCCGCCTGACCTTCGATGGCGTCCTGGACACGTCGTTCCAACAGGTCGGCAAATTGATCGACTAACGCCAGAAACAACCGCTCCTTGTTGGCGAAGTGGAAGTAGATCGCGCCTTTGGATGTGTCGGACTCATCGACGATATCGTCCAACCGTGTGTCGTGATATCCCTTTCGCGAAAAGGCCGATAGGGCGGCGTCGAGGATTCTGGTCTTGGTCGAAACCGGGTCTCGCATTGTCGTCAATTTTTCTTCATCACTCATGGCTTTCTTCCCGCCACCATCCTTTCGCCTCGCTTTCGTTGCGTTTCAGGCTAAATCCGGTCAACCCTAAAAATAAACCGACCGGTCAGTCTGTTAGCTTACAATAAAAAATGCGGGTCGTCGATGGGTATTTGAGCCACGCTTACAGGTCGCAAAGATTGGGGACGCGTATCTGTATAGCCTGGAGGTTCAATCTTCACCTATGAGTTTAGGAATTTCTGAGATTCATTCAACATATTGTCCCTGAAGT
>CAZZJN010000027.1:0-28910 GCA_964654505.1 uncultured Ardenticatenaceae bacterium
GTGATAGTTTGTTCCGGGGAGTTCGGCGCGCGCGCCAAACTGGTCGAATAATTGTTTGCTCATGGTTCTCCTCGTTTCCATCCGGCTGGGAGCTTGGGCTTTGGGACAGATGCCGTTCATTGATGTAGAATGCGCCTGTCGGCTGCCCGGCCGCATGTTTGATGATACGTAGATCGTTTTGATTATAGCTGATTTCCTGACTCTGGAAACCTGCGGCTGTGAAGAGATTTACACGACGGCCGGCTGTGCTTCCATTTAGGACAAGCGGGTGATTTCCATGAAACTGTTGTTCATCGGTGGTAGCGGCATCATTAGTTCGGCTTGCTCGGCTCTGGCTGTGGAGCGAGGCCTTGATCTTTACCTGCTCAATCGCGGCCGAACTGCTCGACGGCCAATCCCCACCGGGGCGAAAGTCCTGACCGGCGATATTCGCGACCCATCCGTCGCCGAGGTACTGGGTGATCATACCTTCGATGTCGTGGTCGACTGGATCGCCTATACACCCGACCACATCGCCACCGACCTCGCGCTGTTCCGCGGCCGGGTGGGTCAATACATCTTCATCAGTTCGGCGTCAGCCTACCAGAAGCCCCCCACCGTCCTGCCCATCACCGAGGAAACGCCGCTGGATAACCCGTTTTGGGACTATTCGCGCGACAAGATCGCCTGCGAGAACGCTCTCATGGAAGCTTATCGTCAGGAGGGGTTTCCGGTCACTATTGTGCGGCCGTCCCATACCTATGACCGCACGCTCCTGCCGTTCCACGGGGGCTACACCTGTCTCGACCGGATGCTGAAGGGCAAACCCATCCTGATCCATGGTGACGGCACATCCCTGTGGACATTGACCCATCACCGCGACTTCGCCCGCGCATTCCTCGGCCTGTTCGGGGAGCCGCGGGCAATCGGAGAGGCGTATCACATCACCTCGGACGAATGGCTGTCCTGGAACGAGATCGCCCGGTTACTGGGCGAGGCGGCCGGCGTGGAACCCAACATCGTCCACGTGCCCTCCGACACTGTGGCCGCCCACGATCCCCATTGGGGGGCGAGCCTGCTGGGCGACAAATCCCACTGCGCAATCTTCGATAACAGCAAGATTCGCGGCATCGTCCCCGGCTTCAAGGCCGAGATCCCCTTTGCCGAAGGCGCGCGCGAGATCGTTGGCTGGTATGCCGCCAATCTGGCGGAACAACGCCCGGATGCGGCTTTTGACGCCATCCTCGACCGGATCATCGCCGCGCAATTGAGCGCGCAGACGCGCTAGATGTCATCCTCGTTGCCAACCGTTGCCGCCGGAGTTATCCTTAGCGACGATGAATCCAATTCACTGGACTTTTGACAAATTCTATCCGGCCATTCGCTACCTCTATGAGCGCGTTATGGGCCATCGCTGGTTCGACCGGATCGCGCCGCAGTTGTGGCTGGGCGGGGCGCCGACCTACGAGCGTGATTATCAGTTCTTGCTGGATCACGGCATCACGGCTGTGCTCGATATGCGGGCGGAGCGCGAGGGGGATCGCGACTTCTACCGCAAGCACAACATCAACTATCTTCGCCTGGCAGTGCTCGATGTCGTCGTGCCGCCCGATGAGTATCTGAGCAAGGGCGCGGACTGGATCAACGAGCAAATCGAGAGCGGTCGCACGGTGCTGGTGCACTGCGCCAAGGGTCGCGGCCGATCCGCCACCCTGGCGGCCGCCTATATGATGCGTTACAAGCACCTGTCCTTCGATGAGTCCCGAGCGCTCATGCTCGAGGAGCGGCCGCTGGTCAAGCTGGAGGAGCGCCACCGTCGCCGTCTCGATGCCTGGAATGCCCGGGAACTGCCTGTCGGGAACCCCGAATGATGCCTTCTCCATTCGAACCATCCCATGCGTTCGCCTCCGCGGCCGTCGGGCAGCGTTCCTTGCGCGATCCTAATATCCAATACCCGCTTTTCCCGCCGCTGGTCGAGGGTTGCCCCCGGACCAGCACGGCCGACCTTCAATACCCGCTGGCCGTTGATTACGATTACAACCGCGTGCCGCGCGATTTCTTCGGCCGCGATCCGTATGCCGGGATATGGCGTTGGGGAGAGCTGTTGCCGCCGCTGGCCCCCGGCCTGTCGATGGGCGAGGGGGGTACACCGCTGGTGGCCGCGCCCCGCCTGGCCGACTGGGCCGGTTTTGAAGGCGAAGTTTTCATTAAGGACGAAAGCCGGAATCCCACCGGCAGCCATAAGGATCGTTTGAACCTGTGCACCGTCAGCGCTGCGACCCTCGTCGGAGCGCCGGGCGTCACCGTCGCTTCATCGGGCAACCATGGCGCTGCGGCCGCCGCCTATGCCGCGCGCGCCGGTCTGCCGTGCATACTGTTCATCACGGAAGGAACCGAACCCCACCTGATTCGCATGGTGACCGCCTATGGCGCGGCCGTCGTGCCCTTGCCGCGGCCGCTGCGCCGCGTGCTCATGCGCGAGCTGGTAGAGCGGGCGGGCTATCACCCGGTCAGCAGCATCACCGAGACGCATACCGGACATCCATTTGGGCCGGAGGGCTACAAGACCATCGCTTTTGAGCTATACCGGCAGTTGGGTGATCGGCTACCGGCGGCCGTTTTCGTGCCCACGGCCTACGCTGAACTGCTTTACGGCGTCTGGCTTGGCTTCAGGGAGTTGCAGAAGGTGGCCGGGATAGGGCCGTTGCCGCAGATGATCGCTTGCGAACCGGCCGCCGGCGCGCCGCTTCGCGCCGCCCTGGTTGCGGGCCGTCCGGTCGTCAAGGTCGATGAGGCTCCGACGGCCGCCTATAGCATCGTCGTCGGCTCCAACAGCTATCGCGGCGTCCTGGCCGTCCAGGAGAGCGAAGGCGACGCGCTCGCGCTGACCGACGAGGAGATCGCCGCCTCGCAGACCAGGTTAGGGAGGGAAGGGTTGTGGGCCGAATTTTCCGGCGCGGCCGGTCTGGCCGGACTGCGACAGGCGATCCAGGCGGGCATGCGTTTTGACGGGCCGGTCGTCTGTCTGATGACCTCGTCCGGACTCAAGGATCAAGGGCTTTCCGCTCCGGCCTTGCCGCCCGTCGCCCCCACCTGGGAAGCGGTTCGCCGAACGCTGAATGACTATTACGGATTGGCGGTCTAATCCCGACAGACAAGCGCATGGCACCCGAAACGGTTACTCCCAGCCGCCAGCAATATCTCGACGTTCGCGCCCAGCACCCCGGAGCCATCGTCTTCTTTCGGTTGGGAGATTTTTATGAGACGTTCGACGATGACGCGGCGGTCGTCGCCCGCGAGTTGGATCTCGTCCTGACCAGTCGGCCGCAAGGCAAGAATCAGCGCGTGCCGATGGCCGGCGTCCCCCATCACGCGGCCGAGAACTATATCGCCCGCCTGATCGCCAAGGGTTACAAGGTGGCTCTCTGCGAGCAGGTGGGCAGCGAACCCATCAACGGGTTGATGCCGCGCGAGGTGGTGCGGGTCTTCACCGCCGGCACGGTGATCGAGCCGGGGATGCTGGATTCGGGCCGCAATAATTATCTGGCGGCCGTGGCGCTCGACGACGGCCGCGCCGGTCTGGCCTATGCCGATATCACCACCGGGGAATTCGCCGTCACCCAACTCGACAGTTACCGCCGCCTGGCGGAAGAGGTTGCTCGGCTCGCCCCGGTTGAGTTACTGGTGGCCGATGGGGTCGCAGTTGATTTCCCGGCGGTCAAGACCATCAGCCGGCTACCCGCGCACCGATTCGAGTTGGGCAGCGCCCGCCAGACACTCCTGCGCCATTTCGAGGTCGCCACGCTGGATGCGTTCGGTTGCGAGAACAAGCCTCTGGCCATTCGAGCCGCTGGAGCTGTGCTTCATTACTTGCAGCAAACACAGCGCGGCGGGGTCGGGCAGATGCAACGGCTGACGACCTATGCGACCGATGGCTATATGGCGTTGAACGAGGCCACGCGCCGCAACCTGGAGCTGACGGAGTCGATCTCCGGCGAGCGCGACAGCACGCTGCTGGCCATCCTCAACAAGACAGTGACCCCGATGGGGGCACGGCTGTTGCGGCAGCGCATCACCCAGCCTCTATTGAGCATCGAGGCGCTCAATGAACGGCTGGATCAGGTAGAGACGTTGGTGACGGACGCCATGTTGCGCGCCGAGTTGCGATCGGCGTTGAAAGGCTTGCCTGACCTGGAGCGCTTGACCAATCGCGTGCTGGGCGACCGGGGCGTGCCTCGCGACGTGGATCAGATCGGCCTGGCTCTGGCGGCCGTCGGGCGTGTCAAGTCATTGGCCGGTGGCGCGCCGGCGCTGGCGGCCGTGGCCGGGCGCCTGGATCTCTGCCGGGAGGTGGCCGCGACGATCGGCCGCGCGCTGGATGATGACGCGCCAACCAATCTGAACAAAAGCGGGTTCATTCGTCGGGGATTTTCGGCCGAACTGGACGGCGTCATCCAGACATCGGCTCACGCTCGCGATTGGGTGGCCGATCTGGAGCCGCGCGAGCGCGAGCGCACCGGCATCACCTCGCTCAAGGTCGGGTTCAACAAGGTGTTCGGTTATTACCTGGAAGTGACCCACGCCAACACCAAACTTGTCCCGTCCGACTACATTCGCAAGCAGACGCTGACCAACGCCGAGCGCTACATCACGCCCGAACTCAAGGAGTACGAGACGCTGATCCTCAATGCTGAGGAGCGCATTTTGCAGATCGAGCGGCGGCTGTTCGCCGAGCTATGTCGGGAGGTGAGCAGCCATGCCCCCCGATTGCTGGCGACGGCCGCGGCTTTGGCCGAACTGGATGTCGCCGCTTCGCTGGCCGAAGTGGCGGCCTTGAACGACTACGTCCGGCCGGAATTGACCGGCGGCATTGAGCTTCATATCGAGGGCGGCCGCCATCCGGTGGTGGAGATGGCGTTAAGTCGGGGCCATATTCGCGGCGTGCCGCGGGGGACGCGCTTCGTGCCCAACGACGCCCATTTCAGCGACTCATCGCTCATCCAGATCATCACCGGCCCTAACATGAGCGGCAAATCGACCTATCTGCGGCAGGTGGCCCTCATCGCCCTCATGGCCCAGACCGGCAGCTTCGTGCCCGCCACGGCGGCGCGAATCGGGCTGATCGACCGCATCTTCACCCGCATTGGGGCGCATGACGAGCTACATGCCGGCCGTTCGACGTTCATGGTCGAGATGGTTGAGACGGCCGAGATACTGAACCACGCCTCGCATCGCTCCCTGCTCATCCTCGATGAGATCGGCCGTGGCACCAGCACCTACGACGGCCTGTCGCTGGCCTGGGCCATCGTTGAGTTCCTCCACAACCACCCGCGACTCAGTCCGCGCACGCTCTTCGCCACCCACTACCACGAGCTGACCGGCCTGGCCGACTTCTTGCCCAACGTCGTGAACTACAACGTCGATGTGGCCGAGGAGGGAGGCGAGGTCACCTTCCTGCATCGCATCGTTCCCGGCGGAGCCGATCGCAGCTATGGCATCCATGTTGCCCAGTTGGCCGGGCTTCCGCGCGACGTCATCCTGCGCGCCGGCGAAATCCTGCAGGACCTGGAACGTCACGCGCCGACGGCCGCCGTGGAACCCAGCCGCCTCTCCTCCGGCCAGCAGATCGCTCTGTTTCCCGAATCCAGCCCCATTCTCGATGAGTTGTCCGGGCTGGATGTCAATGCCCTGACCCCGCTACAGGCCATCAACAAGCTCTACGAGTGGAAGCAACGCTACACAAAAGATCGGCCTTAACCAGGCCGAACACGGGTTTCATTTCCTTTTCGCACGGGTTACAATTTTGGATTGCTCCGCGCCGCATATCGGGCGGCCGAGCGCATTTTTTATTCATAGGGAAGGATTGGTATGCTGAAGACGCATAGTTGCGGCGAACTTCGCAGCGAACACGTGGGTCAGACTGTGACCCTGGCGGGCTGGGTCAACCGGCGGCGCGACATGGGCGGGGTGATATTCATCGACATCCGTGACCGGGCGGGTAAAACGCAAGCCGTGGTGGATTCAGGGCGCACGGCCGATGGATTTGCCGCGGCCGAGACGATTCGCAGTGAATATGTGGTGCAAGTGACCGGCGAGGTCGCTCGGCGTCCTGCCGGCCAGGAAAACCCCAACCTGCCCACGGGCGAGATCGAGGTGCTGGTCAACAAGGTCGTCATCCTCAATCCGGCTAGGACGACGCCATTCCTGATCGATCGGGATGAGACCGTTGATGAGACGACGCGCCTTCGCTACCGCTATCTGGACCTGCGGCGCGAGCGCATGCAGCGCAATCTCATTTTGCGTCACAACGCCATTCGTTTCATCCGCGAGTTCCTGAGTGCTCGTGACTTTATCGAGGTCGAGACGCCGATCCTGTTCAAATCGACCCCTGAAGGCGCGCGCGACTATCTGGTTCCCAGCCGTGTCCACCCCGGCAAGTTCTACGCCCTGCCGCAAAGCCCGCAGCAACTCAAGCAATTGCTCATGGTGGCCGGTTATGAGCGCTACTTCCAGATCGCTCGTTGCTTCCGCGACGAAGACCTCCGCGCCGACCGCCAGCCGGAATTCACCCAGCTCGACATGGAGATGAGTTTCATCGAGCGAGACGATATTCTCGATCTGGTCGAGGAACTGATTATGGGCATGGTCAACGCGGTCAGCCTGGTGCCGCCGGCATCGGCCACGTTCCCTCGACTCAGCTATGCCGAGGCGACGGAGCGATTCGGCACCGACCGGCCGGACCTGCGCTACGGCATGGAGTTAAAGAATATCGGCGATATCGCCGCCGGCAGTGCGTTCCGCGTCTTCGCCGAAAACGTAGCCGAAGGCAAGCCGGTGAAGGCTATTTGTGCCCCCGGCTGCGGCGCGTACAGTCGCAAGCAGCTGGATGAGCTGGAGGAGCTGGCTCGCGGCCAGGGCGCGAAGGCGCTGGCTTGGCTGGCTATTCACCCGGAGACGGGCGAGATGCGCGGCCCCATCGCCAAGTTCTTCACCGTCGACCAGTTGATCGCCATCACCGAGCGACTGGAAGCCAAACCTGGCGACCTGATCCTGATCTCCAGCGACGCCAAAACAATCGTCCATAACGTCCTCAGCACATTGCGGACGGAAATGGCTCGCCGCCTGGGTTATACCGACAAGAAGGAACTGGCTTTCGCCTGGGTCATCGACTTTCCCTTGTTTGAAGAGGGGTTGGAGGATGGTCATTTCGCCCCCAGCCACCATATGTTCACCGCGCCAAAGCCGGAGCACATCCCCTTGCTCGACACCGACCCGGCGGCCGTGTTAAGCCAGCAGTACGACCTCGTTTGCAACGGATTCGAAGTAGCTGGTGGCAGCATCCGAATCCACGATCAGGTTTTGCAAGCCAGGATCATGTCGCTGATCGGTTTCTCGATGGAGCAAGCGCGGGAGCAATTCGGTCACCTCCTCGAGGCGTTCGAATATGGCGCGCCACCCCATGGCGGCATCGCCCCCGGTATCGACCGGCTGGTGGCGCTCATGGCCGGAGAACCGAACATTCGCGAGGTCATGGCCTTCCCCAAGACCGCCCAGGCCACCGATCTGATGGCTGACGCGCCATCCTATGTGCTGCCGTCACAATTGGATGATTTAAGGTTGGCCATCAAAGAGAAAGAGGCCACCGGCAGTTGAGGTAAGCGGGCAATTGGCGGGCGGAAGTGGCCGGCGATACCGTATGCGGTGTCTATGCCGGCGCTTCGGCCCGCTTTTTCTTTGATCCCAAATAAGCGGCGGCCGCAAAACCCAATAGACTCGGTACCCAGAACGAGATCAGCCGATAACCGAGAATAACAACCACGCTGATGTCGCTTGGGACGCCAAGACTGCCGTATATCGCTATCATGCCTGTTTCCACCACGCCGACGCCACCGGGAAACATGAACGCGATTTTTCCCAACATATAGGGGAGGCCGTACCCGGCAAACAGAACGCCGGGACTGACGGGGTGCCCGGCAGCGACGAACATGAAATACAGGGTCAGCATGTCGAAGCCGACATTGGCGACCGCGCCCAGGGCAGGATGTAACCAGCGACCGTGCCCCATTGCCCGCCAGGCCTGGACGAACTGATTCACTGACGCCTCTGTGTCTTGCGGCTGATACTCTCTGCGGCGGAATTTTGCCCAACGACCGGCTAACCTGATGGCGAGGCGGGTCGTCGCCCCCGGATGATACAGGGCGGCTATGATGCCGGCCGCCAGTGCGCCGAGCGCCATCAAGACAACGCTGAATCCGACCAGTTGCACCTGGCTTAAGTCATGGTTTACAAGCAGGTAGATGACACCGATGGCCGATACTCCGGCTAAAACAGCGTTGTTCAACAGCGGGGGCAAGGTGCCGGCCAGCGCGGCTGCGTCTCCGTATTGATCCTCTCGCCGAACCCAGCCGTAAGTGGCCGCCGCGCCACCGATCCAGCCTCCGGCAACCAGCCCGATGCTGTTGGAGGCCAGGGTAATCAGAACGCCTTTTGTTATCGACAGTTTTTCCCGGCTGTTGGCCAGGATAGTTTGCAATGTATAGCCGCTCCCGATATAGCTAAGCGCCTGGACGAGGATCGCCAATGCCACCACCCACCAGGTCATTTGCCGGATGACAGACCAGGACTTCCTCAGGTCGGCGATCTGCGGCAGGAGCAGATGCACGGCTAGACCGAGGATGATAAGAATGGGCAGGTAGCGCCAAATTCGTACCTTGGGGGCGCGGATGGTTAACTTGCCCTCAGCCATTGTTTTTAACCTGCCGATAGAACCAATGCTTGGTCAGTTCAGCCGCGAGGAAATACAGGGCCACAATGCCGAAGATCACCAGCAGCAGCGGTAGCGAGAGCGGGACGAAACCGAGCAAGAGGCCGAGCGGTGAGTACGGTAAAGACAGCGTGACCAGGATGACGACGGCCGTCATGACCATCATGAGGCGGCTGGGCTTGCTGCGCATGAACGGCAGGCGAGTGCGCACGGAAAACACGACTATCCCCGCCGAAATGACGGACTCGACAAACCAGCCTGTCTGGAAAGTAGCCTGGTCGGCCTTGACAACCCACATCAGGATGGCGAACGTGGCATAATCGAACACCGAGCTGAGCGGGCCGAATGTCAGCATGAAGCGGCGGATGAAACCGATATCCATGCGGTGCGGCCGCTTCACATAGTCATCATCTACATTGTCTTTGGCGATGGCCATTTCGGGCAGATCAGTCAGGAAGTTGATCAGCAAGATTTGCTTGGGCAACATCGGCAGGAAAGGCAAAAGGAGCGAGGCCCCGGCCATGCTAAACATATTACCGAAATTAGCGCTGACGGCCATGAACACGTATTTGATGGTGTTGGCGAAGGTCTTTCGCCCCTCCACGATGCCTTCTCGCAGCACGTTCAGATCCTGCTCCAGCAGCACGAGATCGGCCGCTTCCTTGGCCACATCCACGGCGTTGGCCACCGAGATACCCACATCGGCACTGTGCAGCGAAGGCGCGTCGTTGATGCCGTCGCCCATGTAGCCTACGACGTGTCCGCGCTTTTTCAGGGCCAGGATGACGCGCTCTTTCTCGTTGGGGTCTACCTCCGCGAAAATTGTGGTTTTCTCGGCGGCGAGCCAGAGCGCTTCGTCGCTCATGGCGTCGAGCTCCGCTCCGGTCAATACCTGGAAATCACCCAGGCCGACCATCTGGCCGGTATGGCGGGCCACTAATTTGTTGTCGCCGGTGATGATCTTGAGCTGGACTCCCAGAGCGTTTAACGCCTGGATAGTCTCCTGCACGCCGGGCTTGGGCGGATCGAGGAATAGCAGGAAGCCCATCAGGGTCATGTCGGTTTCATCTTTCGTGGAATAAGGGTGTTTCTGCGCATCGACGAGCCTGGTGGCGACCCCGAGCACGCGGAATCCTTGCGCGCTCCACTGCTCATAACGTTCGTGTATCTGGCCCAGGATCGCATCGTCCAGCGTTTGACTTTCGCTCCCGACCTGCGCCAGGGAACAGGCCGCCAGCACATTCTCCAACGCCCCCTTGGTGATCATGACGGCCGACGATCCATCCTGGCTGGCGACCACCGAGAGGCGTTTACGGATGAAATCGAACGGAATCTCATCCACCTTGGAATAGCTTTCCGCTCCCTCGACTCTTGTGCTGACGATCGCCTCATCCAACGGATTGGCCAGGCCGGTCTGCATATGGGCATTCAGGAAGGCCAGCAGCCTAACCTGGTCTGATGGCTCGCCGTTCAGGCCCAGGGCGCCGTCCAACTGTACGACACCCTCCGTCAACGTGCCCGTCTTGTCGGTGCAGAGGATGTCCATGCTGCCGAAATTTTCGATGGACTCCAGTCGCCGCACGATTACACCGTGCCGGGCCATCTTCTGCGACCCCTTCGACAGGTTGATATTGATGATAGCCGGCAGCAGTTGCGGCGTCAGCCCAACGGCCAGGGCGATCGAGAATAGGAGTGAATCGAGCACCGCTTTTTGAAGCAATACGTTGAAGAAGAAGATGCCTATCACCAGGACGAACATGACTTCGGTTAACAGGTAGCCCAGCCCCTTGATACCGCGCTCAAATTCCGTCTCCGGCGGCCGCATAGTGAGGCGATTGGCGATCTGGCCAAAGGCAGTATTCCGCCCTGTCCTGACAATCAGCACATTGGCGCTGCCGCTGCGGACATTGGTGCCCATAAACACTGTGTTTGTTCGCTCTGGTAGAGTAGCAGCTTCGGCGACGGTGCCGAAGGTTTTTTCGACCGGGAAGGTCTCCCCGGTCAGCACGGCCTGGTTGACAAAGAAATCTTTGGCCGCGATCACCAGCCCGTCGGCGGGAATCAGGCTGCCTGCCGAAAGTTTGACTACATCACCGGGAACAATCTCCTCGGTTGGAACAGAGGTGGTTTTGCCGCCCCGCAACACGGTTGCATTAAACGATAATTGATCCTTTAACTTTTCGGCGGCGGTGTTGGCATTGTACTCCTGGAAGAAACTGAGCAAGGCGCTGCTCATCACGATCAGCATGATGATGACCGCGTCTGTCCAGTCCTGCAGGAAGGCCGACAGTACCGTGGCGATGATGAGAATGAGCACGATCGGGCTTTTGAACTGGTTGATGAACAGACCCAGCGGCGTGACCTTTTCTCTGGTGTGGATGAGGTTAGGCCCGATACGCTGCAGAGCCTCTTGCGCTGCCTCTTCGCTTAGGCCGTCGGCCGATGAATTCAGTTGCAGGGCGACGGCATCGACCGGTTTGGACCAATAAGGATAAGATTCCATGAAACTCTCTGACCTTGTCTGCGAGTTGGTTGTGTATATCCCGTGCCTGCACGAGTTACCCTGATTTTATTGACATTCCGTGCGTTGACTACAGATGAGCAGGCCTGTTCAGTAGTCCGATGCCGCGCCTTCGATTTATTGACACCCCACGATCGACTATTGGAAGCGCTGCTCCGGCGCCGGCGTTTTGAGACAAAGCTCTCAACCCACGCTATAATTGGGTTAGCCTTGTGGCAATAAACAATAACCCGGCCTGGGCCGGATAAGGATAGGGGAACGATGAACAAAGCGATTAGCTTCATGGCGGGGGCCGTTTGCGGTGCATTGATCGGCGCGGTCACCGCTTTGCTTCTGACGCCGGCGTCCGGTTCCGACTTGCTTCAGAGCGCTGAGGAGCGTTGGGAATTGACCAAGAACGAGGCTCGGAACGCCATGGAAGAGCGTCGGGCCGAACTGGAAGGCCAATACCGTTCGGCCAAAAACGCCTGATCGACGGGGCGCGTAGGCCACCTATTTCTCGACCGATAACCAGTAATCGGCCGCTGAGTCCACGTATGGGGTCAGCGGCATGACGATCAGCGTGCCGCCCTCGGGGCCAAGCTCTACCCCCACGCTTCCCCGATTCATTGCGTCGAGCGTTAGGGGGATGACCTTCGGGGCGGTGCCTTCCTGAATCACCCGGACTCCCCATCGCTGAGGCAATAGATGCCCTGTCTCGACGAATCCGTTGGGCCACCATTCCGGTTGTTTCGCCAGTTGAGGAATAGTTAGACCGCTGACGGCAAACCCGCGACCCGATTCCTCAAAGTCCGTGACCACATCGAAACGCAACAGGATCTGTTTCCCCGCGAAAGGAGTCAGATCGATTTGCTCGGCCACCCAGCCGTTACTGTGGTCGCTCGTCTCCGCGCTGCGGCCGCCCCAACCCGAACCGTAAGCTCCTATCACGCCGTGGTTCGGTTCCAGGACGCGCCAAGTAGCCCCATTGTCGGTTGAGACAGAGAGGTAGGCGAAATCATACAAAGGCTCCAGATCATACCAGGCCGCAAAGGTGAGTTCGGCATTCTGAATCCCGGTTAGATCGACGGCGCCTGTCAGCTGACTGCGGCCGCTGTTTATCGGTGGCGCAAACCACATGGCCGCTCCCTCCGGCGGTTCGTCCGTCAGGGTCGTCGTGGTATCGCCGGCGAAAGTGAGCGTCGCTCGGCCGTAAAAATCCAGGTCGATGAAGTCAATGGCATACTGGTCAACAGTGCCGGTTTGTGCATAAGGCAATTGTCGTACCCGGTTGGCGAAAAACGGTTGGGGCAATTCGTAACCGTCAAAGGAGTAACGCGGATCGGCCGATTCACCGTCCAGAAGGAGGGCCGTCGCCCAATCGAGGGTGAACTCCTCCAGTGACAGGCGAGGCAAATAGCCGGCCAGAATGGCGCGAACGGCCGACAATCCGTTGGCCGGATGGCGGGCCAGTTCTGTCAGGG
This sequence comes from uncultured Ardenticatenaceae bacterium, assembly GCA_964654505.1. Classification (GTDB taxonomy): domain Bacteria; phylum Chloroflexota; class Anaerolineae; order Promineifilales; family Promineifilaceae; genus Promineifilum. The sequence goes on from CAZZJN010000027.1 coordinate 12,728, forward strand.
CGGCCACTCCCGCCTGTTGCCGGAGATAGAGTAAATAGAGAAAGCTGCCGCCATAATGGGCGTAAATCTCCGGCGCATATTTTGACCAGCGATCGAGTCTGATGTTCGTCTGCTCCAGATAAGGCGCCGGATCAACGGTGTCCAGACCGGCCATGTCTTCGGCGATCTGCGACAGGCCCTCATTGAGCCACTTGTCCTCGTTGGCGTCCAGGTTCCACTGAATCAGGTGCTGCACCTCATGGACAAGCGTCCCGTCATAAAGCGGCGAGTCTATCGGCAGCCGGCCCATGTTCAGGTAGATCATCTCGCGTTCGTTCGAATGTTCGAATAGCGAGCGCGGATACTGGTCTTCATCGGTAAAATAGCCCAACTCGAGGGTACCGGGCGCACCCAGCACATGAAGCACCGTAAAGCGCAGGTCTCCGTCGATTCCCGGCCGCCACTCTTGCCCGAAATTTCGGCTGAGAGTCGGGTAATATATATCGTGCATCCGTCCGGCGGCGGCGATCAGCGCCGAACGGTCGAGCGACAGCCCGGTCTCGACCCAATAGGCGGCCAGGTCGTCCATGTAGATCAGTTCCGCCTCGCGCGGGCCGTCGGCCGTTTGGAATGTCGCCCGCTCGCCCACGCGGTAATCGACCGACCATACCGTCCTGTCGCCCAGACCAACATGCCCCAACTCTTCGGCCGTGGCGAAATAGTCATGGGGTGGGGCGACCGCGGTGAACAGTCGCTCGAGATCGGATTCCGCGCGTGAGGGAACAGCGCTCTGGTCGATCGTCGGTGGAATCGCCGTGAAGCCGTTCGCCGGCGGAGTCACGGGCAAGACCTTGCCGTCCGGGGGATGGTCTCCGACAAGCGCGCCACCGGTGGCCGGCATTGTCTGTGCGGGAAGCGCGGCCGCGGTTTGTTCCCTCGGCCGAAACTCTTGCCAGGCCGTCAGGGCGAGCAGGGCCAGCCCGCTGCAAACCAGCACAATCGCGCAGCCCCATCGCAACATCCTGTTGCTTTCATCGGAAGGCGACAAACTATCCATAGTATCCGGGTGATTGTACTCATCGCCTGATTGACGGCGCAACTGATATCGGGAGGCAGTGTTGTAATCTATCGTAGTTGTTCAACGGCTCAATATGATCACGCGATACGCCCATATCGTCGGTTGGGGTTGCTACCTCCCCGATCGCACGGTGACCAACGATGAACTGTCGCAGCTTGTCGACACAAGCGACGAGTGGATCTATCAGCGCACGGGTATCCGCACGCGCCATATTGCCGCCGCTCATGAGACAACGGCCACCCTGGCTTTTGAGGCCGCCGCCCGCGCCCTGGCCGTGGCTGACTTGCATCCTTCCCAGGTGGAACTCATCATCGTCGCTACCTCGACCCCGGAATACATGTTCCCCGCCACCGCCTGCCTGGTTCAGGATTATCTGGGGGCAACCAAAGCGGCCGCGTTCGACCTGAGCGCCGCGTGCACCGGTTTTGTCTACGCCTTGCAGATGGCGGCGCAATCGATCGCCACCGGTTCGGTGCGCAACGCCATCGTCATAGGCTCGGAGACGATGTCGCGCGTGCTTGACTGGAGCGACCGCGGCACCTGTGTCCTGTTCGGTGACGGTGCAGGAGCGGTCGTGCTGAAAGGTTCCAGCATCCCCGGGGGGGTCATGGCCACGATGTTGCGTTCAGATGGCTCGGGGTCCGACTTGCTGAGCCTGCCCGCGCTCTACCATAATCCCGTGCCGATGCTGGGGTCAGAGTTCTCCAGTAACGGACACCATAAAAACATCATCGACATGGACGGCCGCCAGGTCTACCGGTTTGCGACCAACGTGATCGCCTCATCAATCCAGGAAGTGCTGAAGAAGGCCGAGCTGACCGTCGAAGACATCGCTCTTATCATTCCCCATCAGGCTAACACCCGAATTATCGAGACGGCGGCCAAGAAGCTCAAGGTGCCGATGGAGAAGTTCTACCTGAATGTGGAGCACAACGGCAATACGTCGGCCGCGTCGATCCCTCTGGCATTATGCGACGCTGTTCGCGAGGGTCGGCTCAAGCCGGATGATAATGTGGTGTTCGTCGGCTTTGGGGGTGGGCTGACCTGGGGGGCGTCGGTTGTCAAATGGGATGTGTCGCCTCAGGAAGTGTCGTTCATCGACCATGAGTGGAAGCGTGTTCGCTACATGATGGCCCGCGGCCGTTCCCGGTTGCGCCGTCTGCAACGACGTGTCGAGGCGGCGATATCCGGGAATGGAAAGAAATCCGAGCTTTAGGTTGTGGCGGCCGCGTCTCGATCGCTTTTAAGGGCTATCCCGATCTGTCGAATCATCTCTTCTTCTTCGAGCGCGCCGTCGTAATGGACCCGCTTGTTGATGACCACGTGGGGTAAATATTGGGCTGAGTAGCGTTGTGCCGCCTCGGGGAAGAAGTCGGTCACGATCAGAAAGGTGCGAATGCGATCGTTGGCGGCCGCTGCCCCAAACGCCGACTTGGCCACCACGGCCCCGGCCTCATCCTCGGCCGAAGTCAACACCTCGATGGCGACGTCAGTCTGATAGACATCCAGTAGTTTGCGGAGCTTCAAGCGCGTGAGTGGCTCCAGCGTTTGCCCGCGAAATGAGGCGGTCTGGATGGCGGCGATGAGCGACGTCATCTGGAAGCCGATGGGCAGGCCAATGATACGCAGCCCCAGGTCAACCGAAGTCTCAGCCGTTCCGACCATGATGCCGATTACCGGATAATAGGGGTAGTTGATTCGGCGCGGCAACAGGCGACAGGACAGTTTGTCGGGGAAGCGCTCGGCCAACATGCGAGCCAGTCGCGCCGCCTCCCGTTCGGTCGCGCCGGCCGTTTCATCGCCCCAAACGTGCAGACAGACCGGTTCCGGCAAGTTACTCAAATAGTCGGGCAATTGCTGCCACGTTTCTTCGTCAAATGGGACAGAATCCGATACATTCCGGGAATCGTTCATTATGGTTGAGTTACTTATCGCATTATTGATATGGACATTGTTCCATACCTTGATGGCCGCCGTTGATACAAAAGCCTGGTTCCAGCGTTCTTTTGGCGAACGAGCCTACCGAGGATTATACCGGTTGCTCTATAATGTCGTCGCCGGCTGGACCTTGCTGCCAATCCTTTACCTGCTGATCACTCGCGCGCCGGGCGGAACAGTGTGGTCCGTGCCGATGCCTTTTCGTCTTGTCAATTATACCCTGCAACTCATCGGCGCACTCGGAGCTTTGGTGGCGTTGTGGCAAACGGATGTCTGGCGATTCCTGGGACTGCGCCAATTGGTTCGCTACGTTCGTGGCGAGGCCGATCCTGAACTGCCGTCGCCGTTCATCGCTACCGGCGCTTACCGGTTGGTACGCCACCCGATCTATTTCTTTGGCTTGCTGGCCTTGTGGGCTAACCCGGTGATGAGCTGGCCTGCCTTGATCGTGAGCCTTTGGGCTGTCGTCTATTTCCTTGCCGGCTCGTTCCATGAGGAACAACGGCTTATAGATGAATTTGGCGACGCTTACCGTCATTACCGGGCGCAAGTACCCCGCATACTCCCATTGCCTCGACGCTCTAATCAATCGTCGATCGTGGGCAAGTAGAGGGCGAGCGTCACCCCCTTGCCGGTTCCGCCGACAGCTTCCACATAACCGCGATGTTTCTCGGCGATCAGTCGGGCCAGCACCAGCCCGATATCCGTCCCTTGTAGGGAGGTCGGACTATCGGAGTCGAAATCTGCCAGATCGAATAATCGCGCCATGATATCCTGCTTTAATGCGCGGTCAGGATCGAGGAGAGACACCCGGCCGAAGCCTCTTTGACGGCCGACGTCGATTTGTAATTGTGAGCCGGGTCGGGCATATTTTGTCGCGTGGCTGAGCAAATTGTAGAGGATACGGCCGATCTGGTTCTCGTCGATTTCCACCCGAACGGGCGAGGGATGTGGCCGATAGGAAACTGTGATGTCCTTCAGATAGGTCAGCCCTTCTACCTGGGCGATCGCCTCTCCGGCTCGCTCGTTGAGGTCGCCGGGTCGGGTAGCGAGACGAAATCGGCCGCTTTCCAGCAGGTCCAGCGCCATCAGATTATCCACCATTTTACCCAGCGACTCGGCGTGGGTCAGGATGCTAGCGATATATTCGCGGGTCGCGTCATTTCCCGCCGGCAATTCGGCCGCCAACAGTTGTGAATAGCCCTGAATGATGGCCAGGGGAGTCCGCAGATCATGGACGGCCATCGCCATCACGCTCGACTTTCGCCGCTGGGCGATCATCAATTGCGCCTCCGCCTGGGCGAGTCTTTCCTGAAGGCTATGTATCTCTTCTTTCTGAGTCATGGTCGTCCTTATAGCTGCCTTGAAGATCGTTGCTCCAGGATTCTACGGTGTGGCCGGTGTTGGAAAATCAGCCGGGGGCGTGCCGGTGACGTTGATCAGGCGAGCGGATAACCATCCCTGGCGCGGCCCGAATGCCGATTGCCACTCAATTAACAGCCACGGGTCGCTGACTTCGATGAGCGTGAGGGGGGTTCCGGCCTCAATGATGCCTACTGTGCTCGCCGTCATCGACGGCTCGCTATAGACCCATACCGGTTGACCGGCCATAAGTGTAAAGGGAACGACGGTTGCCTCGGCCGTGGGTTCAGTCGTCGCGGTGGGTTCGGACGTCGCCGTTGGTGTGTGTGTCGGCGATGGGGTTGCGGTTGCGGTGGCCGTCGGCGGCGATGTTGGTGTCATGGTGGGCGTCGATATGAGGGTGGGGCTGGATGTAGCCGTCATGGTCGGCGTTGGTGAAGGACTGCCAAAGGCGACAGGCAACAGTGCCAGAGTGAACTGGAGATAAAAGCAGGCCAAGCCCAATAACAGCATCCCGCCGAACCCTGCTCCAGCCAGCGCCAGCTTTTGCCCCCGCGATAATGGTTTGGGTCGGTTGTCCGTCGTGGCCTCCCCGGCCAGGTCAATCGCCAGCCGGTCGACCGAGGATTGAACCGCATCCAACCGGCTCATATCGCCGTCGAAGGTCTGTATGGTTTGGTGGTGATCGGCATGCAGCTGGCTAACAAATCGCCGGAGGCTGGCCCGAAACCCCGACGGCTCGATGCCGTGAATGAGGACTGCCAGATAGCACAGACGGCCGTCCTGCACAATGATGCGCTGGTCGCCATACTGGATTTCATCAACCGGCGAAGGGCCTTCCCGACGCTCAAAGGAGTCATGCATGAAATCGCGAACGGCAGTCAACATGCCGCTGATCAGATCCGAATGAATCGCTTCGTCGCTGCCCGCTCGCGCCAGTAAAATCCCGGTGCCGCTCTCGATGAGGAACACTTCGCGCACCTGGAAGGGCAAGGCGTCGCGCACCATGAGATCGGCATCCGATACGCCTCGAACCCGGGCCTCCGCTCTGCGGAAGAATTGGCCCAGGTTAAAAGTCGATTTCAGCCGCGCGTCGATATTTCGCTGGAATTCCCGGAAGAATTCGCCGATGTAGCGTAGGGCCATCTCGCCGATGATCGGATAAAGGGCTTCGACCAGGCTATGTCGCGACTCTCGAATTTGCTCCTCGATCGCGTCACCCAATATCGGCCCGACGGCGTCGATCAGGTCTTCCCGTGACTGGCGGTCCTGCACTCGAATTGCGCCGGCCATCACCGGTCCCAGCGCCTCGGCCATCTCTTCGGGGGCTGCCTGGGCGCGTCGGGCGATCACGTCATCGATACTGCCGGTCAGTTCGGCCGTCTCGTCGTGTAACCTCGCTTCGGTGGCGGTTAGTTCGGCTTGCAGCGTTGCCAGCCGGGTTTTTAGCTCATCGATCTCGCTTTCCAGGCGAATTCTCTCCTGGTCAAGCTGGTCGATTCGCTCACTTTCGGACGCGAAGAGAATGCGTCGAATTGAGGAAAGGGAAGGCTCACCGTTGGATGTCGGTGGTGGCGGATCCGGTGGGCCGGAATCGGCGGAGAAGTCCATCGCAAAGAACCCGGACGCTACGCTTCGTCGTCCGGTTCGGAGGCAGCCGACTGATCGCTTCCCTGAAGTTGCCGGCCTAACTCCTCCAACATATGGCCAAGATCGTGGCGCGACGTCTTTTTGTCTTCCAGCCAGGCGCTGGCGGCCAACAACTCTGAGCGAAGGTCGTCATCTCTTTGCCGAGTCTTTTCCTCCAGCTGCCTGATTCGGTCGCTGCTCTCTGTCTGGAGACGATCCAGTTTCGCCTCGAACATTCGGCGCGCGTCTTCCAACTGCCGGCCCATATCGGCCGTCAGTTGCTCGATTCGCTCGCTCAGCATCTGGACTTCCTTGTCGATACGGCTATGGGCTTCCTTGCGGAGGGTTGTTGCCTGATCGATAGATGACTTGGTCAGTGATTGAACGGACGAATCCTGCTCGTTTTTCAACTCGCGCCGGATGGCCTCCATGCGGTCGTCGATATCGCTTAACCGCTGCGTGAAGTCACGAGCCTGATTGCCAAAAATGAGGTCTCTGAGGACTTCCAATTCACCCGTATTTCCACCGGTTCCCGGAGGAATGGAACCGGTATTTGTGCTCGTATTTGCTTGCCTTGCCACAATTGACCCCCTGTTCTGTTTCGATAGGTGCAGCCATTATATACACAGGAGGGTAAGGCTTCAATGTTGGGAGGGATTACAGGTGAATCAGGATGGCGGGGTCCGGTGCCGCCGGGCAGGGTGGGGCTTGTCGAGGAATCCTAAAATGGTGAAGCGATGCCCTGAGCTTTCGGCTGTTTCGTTGAGATCATGAGCAGATGGGGCGAACTCATCGACTGATTCACTCGTTTCGTCACCAAAATCGAAAGGGCTGGTTTCCTCGAGTTGAACGGCATATTCCAATGCGTCACGTTCGAATTCTTCCCGAAGCGGCAAACCATCTGGTTGGAATCGGCGTAGCGCCAGCTCCCTTTCCAGGTCGCGCTTAGGCGAACGATCCCTTCGAGCGATGCGGATCCCGCGCCAGGTGCAATTTCGGCAGGCATAGCGATAGGCCGGCAGGCGGATCAGGCCGTAAAAGCGGTCGCTGAAATGCCGTTTCACTCGCACCAGGTCTCGTTCCTTGCAATCAGGGCATCCTGTGCCGAACCAGGTGCGTTTGTCCCTGATCAATCGGAAGCGAATTAGAGCGGCGAGGACGATGAGTAATACCAGTATCCCGGCAAAAATGAAGAATGCTTTTGGACCGACGACCAGCCAGCCGGGAATAGAGTCGATTCCCAACGGTTGCAAGAGACGTTGTATGAGCGTTTCACTCAGGAAACCCAAAGCGAGGACCACGACTGCTGAAAACAACAGCACCAATATGACAAGCTTTTCCAGGACATTGACGCCACGCCATGGGATCGGTTCGTATTTATCCAAAGCACCCGGCTCCTGTTGAATGTTACACCCTTTTAACCCTAGATCAGTTGCCTTACAAAGATACTTAAACAAGGTTCAAGCTGATCGGGAGCAGACCGATTCACGAAAAACCGACCTGCTCCCGATCGTTGATCCAGTCTAATCCAGGTGTTGCCAGCCGAAGTCGACCGTCAGACGTTGCTCGCCCAGGGCCAGCCGGATCCCCGACCGACCTGTGCCCGGCGCGGGATACGTCCAATTGCCGGGGATGAGCGTGTCTACGTTTTCGGCCGACAGGGCATCGATCGAGACGCAATAGATACCCGCATCCAGGCCCTCGAAGCGATAGAGACCATTCTCATCCGAAATGGTAGTGGCCAGCCGGTCGGCGGGGGCGGGGATGCCGCCCTCGGGGCACCCACCCCGACCCAAAATGAGGGTTATGCCCGGCAGAGCGCGCTCTCCGGCGTCAAATGTCCCGTTAGCCCGATAGAACCCGCTGCCTGCCTGAGTCTCCACGCAACCTCGCGAAGGGTTGCCGTTAGTGAGAAAGCAGACATCCGACCACAGGACGCCGCCGATGACGGCCGATCCGGGGGCGGGCGTTCCCGTGAATTCGGCCGTTTCGTCGACAACTATTTGCACCCAGAAGGCATCGTCGATCTTGCCGTTGATGCCGAACACAGTTCCGGCGGCGTCGCTCAATTGCCAATTGCTCTTGAACGTTCCCGAGCTGCCGGGCGAGGTGAGTGTCACCATGACGTCCTCGGTCTGACCCGGCGCGACGACATTCTCCAGCGGCACAGTTGAGGTGATGCCCATCGCGTCGCCGCCGACGAAGGCAACCGAATAACCTTCGGTCCAGGGGCAGGTGCCGTTGTTTCGAAGTCGCCAGCCTGCGGCGAATTCCGTGTTGGGCGGGAACACCGTGTCGTCAGGAACAGTCAGGTCCTGAACAAACTCGAAACTGTTGGTGCAATCTGCTGCGGCCTCCGGTACCGGTAAAAAGCGGAAATCAAAGCCGAAGTTGATATCCGCCAGACTCTTGCCGTCTTCAACGGAGACTGTAACGCTATTGGTAGCGATCCCGTTTGTAGTCGGAAAGGTCAGGATGCCATCCTTCAGCACGGCGGCGTTTACCTCGTCATCCGTGTCCAGGAAGACACAATAAGTATCGGCGCTTATGCCTTCAAAACGATAGGCGCCGGATTCATCGGTTGTGGCGAGCAGTTCATCACCTTCCATAGCTGATGTGCAATCTCCGGCCAACAGGCTGATCTTGACGCCGGGGATGCCGGGTTCACCTTCCTGAAATACGCCATCGGCCTGGATGGTCTTGCCGTCGGGAGCAGGTATGCAGCCCTCCTCGGCCTTGGCATCCCCGACGGCCGTCCCGGTCTGGGAGCAGAGATCATGCCAGATGAATCCGCTGATTCCTGTCGCCTCGCTCGTCGCCCCGGTATCCATGACATTATCAACATCGAGAGTAAAGGAATTCGTGACGCCATTGACCAGCACGTTGTAGGTTCCGGCCTTTAGCCCTTCGACATCCAGAGAAATGGACTGTTCGAAGGGCACGATGGTTTGGGCGCAGGTTGCGTCCGGCTGCCGCAGGGTGGTGATTGCGACCCGAAATGTGTCGCCCGATAATTGGCTGATGACCTCATCGATCCGGGTACAGGTATCCGGTAAATCGCCCTTGGCCACAACATTGACCTGGACCGGGAACGACTCCATGATCAGCATGTCGACGCTGTTCACGACAGCCTGCCCACGGGACGGTTCGTTGGAACCCGGGGCGGGAGTCGGTTCGGTGGTCGGCGCGGATGTCGGCGTGCCGGCCACCTCTCCGCCGCCGCCTCGACACGCCGTCAATGCGCCGATCAACAGGATCAATGCCAGGCCTTTCAGGGCGATGGCTCGCTTTGTCGATGGTTTTTGATTCATCTTGTTCTCCTCAAAGGTTAGAGCGCGTCATCCCGATTGGAAATTTGATCGGCGCGTACAATCGCCATAACATCATCGAATAACAGACCGTTAGTGGCAATTGATTCGCCGCCGAAGATGGTCGGCTTTCCCGTCCAGTCCGTGAACGTGCCGCCGGCTTCTTCGAGGATGACTTGCAATGGCCCGCAATCCCAGACGGCCATGACGGGGTCGATCATGACCTCAGCCCGGCCGGTGGCGACGAGGGCATACCCGTAGGCGTCTCCCCATGTCCGCTGAATATAGGTTGAATCGACCAGGCGCTGGAAAGCAGCCTGTCGATTGTATCGGGGAAAGGTATTCAGATCGCTGGTCAGCATGACGGCGTCCGACAGGTTGGATACATTAGATACCCTTGCCCGGCGGCCGTTCCAGTAACAACCCCGACCGCGAGCGGCATGGACCGTCTCGTTTAACCCCGGAAAGTGCATCACGCCCAATACCGGCTCGTTGTCCTCCACCAGCGCCAGCAGCACGGCGTAAATCGGCACGCCGCTGACGAATGACTTTGTCCCGTCGATAGGATCGATGATCCAGGTATACCCGTCGTCCCCGTCCTTGCCGGTCGTATGGCCAAATTCCTCGCCGATTATCGAGTGGTCGGGCCATCGCTCCATGATGAACCGGCGCAGGGTTTGCTCGGCTTCCCGGTCGGCGATGGTCACGGGCGAATTATCGGCCTTGCGTTCGGCCGTCAGCCCGGTCTGGAAATGAGCCAACGTAACGCGACCGGCCTGCCAGGCGGCATCAAGGGCGAAGTGAAGCAGTGTGTCGAGAGATGATTCAGCTTCTGTCATTTATAATCTTGTAGGGTCTATGCTTGTTGGGGATAGGCCAGCATGACGTTTTCCATGACCAGCCGCGCGTTGGCGTTTTGTTTCAATTGGCGCAGCGCAGTTTCCGTCTGTTGCAGCGATTTCAGCACGCCGTTTCGTGGCCAGCGTCCGGCCAGATTATGCAATAATTCCATCTCGTCGATGTTGGTAATACGTTGATTGGCGCCTTTTTGCCCGTAGGACAGCAAGGCCAGGTCGCGCCACCAGCTCAACCATGTTTGCAGCAACGGCGGCAATGTTTCCGTTTTGCGTGCCAGTGAGTCGGCCAGCGCAAACCGGGCGACCAGGCTGCCCGGCAGCGCCTGATGTAGCGCGTCCAGTTGAGTGCGGCGCGCTTGCAGCAGGGCGGAGTCCTGGTGGGCGCGGATGGCCCATCCCAGGCGGCCGTCGGCCAGATGAGCCAGCAGGTTGGCCGCCTCCGGTCGGACGTGATGCCGAGTCATCAAGGTTTCCTCGATGAACGCAGTCGGCACCGGCCGGAGCTTGATTGACCGGCAGCGCGAATTGATCGTCGGCAGTATCGTGTCGCTGTCCATCGCCGTCAGTAACAGGATGACGTTGCTCGGAGGCTCCTCCAGGGTCTTGAGGAAAGCGTTGGCCGCGTTCAGATTGGCGGTGTCGAAACGTTTCAACAGAGCAACCTTGTAGCGTGCTTCATAGGCCGACAAACTCAGGTCTTGCTGCAATCGCCGGATTTGCTCTATCTTGATCGATTGCGTTCCCCGATCGCTGACCTCCGGCAGGACGACCCGAACGTCGGGATGTTTGTCCTCCAGGATCAGTTTGCACGAGCGACAAACGCCACATGGCCGATGCTCTCGCTCGGCCGTGCAGTTCAAGGTCTGAGTGAACGACCGCGCCAGCGTCATCTTGCCGATGCTGTCCGGCCCGGTGATCAGATAGGCATGGCCGACGCGGTCATGGCTGATGGCGCTATTCAACAAGCGAACGGCCCATTCATGGCCGACGATTTGTTGCCGGCCAGGCTCAAAGGAGTCCATGCTTCAATTGTACATCAGCCCAATAAAAGACGAAAACGCCCCCTTTGTTATAATCACCACATGGAACCCTTGCTTATCTCCGGTGAAGACCTGCATATTGATGATGTTGTTGCCGTTGCCCAGGGCCGCCCTGTGGCGCTTGATCCCGCCGCGATCCCGCGTATGAACCGCTCGCGGGCGGCCGTAGAGCGCCTGGTGGCCGAGGGACGGGCCGTGTATGGCATTACCACGGGCTTCGGCCGTTTTAAGGATCGACTCATCTCGCCTGATGAAGTTCGCCAGTTACAGCTGAATCTCGTCCGCAGTCACGCCGTCGCTGTGGGGCCGGATCTGCCGCAATCGGTTGTTCGGGCGATGATGCTGGCGCGCGCCAACACCCTTGCCCTCGGTCATTCCGGCGTGCGGCCGTCCATCGTTCGCCTCCTGCTGGACATGCTCAATGCCGGTATCACGCCACGCATCCCTTCCCAGGGGTCGCTGGGAGCCAGTGGCGACCTGGCTCCATTGGCCCATCTGGCGCTGGTGATCATCGGCGAAGGGGAGGCCGTCGTCAACGGCCAACTGGTCGGCGGCGGCGAAGCGCTGGCCTCCGCCGGATTGCAGCCGATCGAACTGTATGCCAAGGAGGGGTTGGCCCTCCTGAACGGGACAGCCCAGATGGTGGGCATGAGTGCGCTTCTCGTTCGCCGGGCCATCAATCTGGTGCTTACGGCCGACATCGTCGGCGCCTTGTCGCTGGAGGCTCTTCATGGAACCGATCGCGCCTATGACCCACGAGTCCATGCCCTGCGGCCGCATCCGCGCCAGATCAATTGCGCCGATTTTCTGCGCCGCGTCCTTGCCGGCAGTCGCTATTTGCGTCGGGATGATCCCAATAATGTCCAGGACGCCTACACCTTGCGCTGCATCCCCCAGGTTCATGGCGCGGTTCGCGACTCGATAGCCTACGCCCAATGGGTGATCGATATTGAGTTGAATACGGTCAACGATAACCCGATCCTGTTTGTTGATGACGCCGGGGAGATCGATGTCGTCTCGGCCGGGAACTTCCACGGCGAGCCGGTGGCGCTGGCGATGGATTACGCCGCGTTGGGGCTGACAGAGTTGGGCAATATGAGCGAGCGGCGCTGCGCCCGGCTGGTGGACGCCGACAGCAATGACGGTATCTTGCCGATGTTTTTGACCGCTCATGGCGGGCTGGAGAGCGGGATGATGATGGCGCAATACACGGCCGCGGCGCTGGCCTCGGAGAACAAGGTGCTGGCTCATCCCGCCAGCGCCGATACCATCCCCACCAGCGCCAATGTGGAAGATCATGTCAGTATGGGCGCGACCGCTGTCCGGCAGGCGTGGCAGGTGCTCGAAAACACAGAGACTATCGTCGGCATCGAGCTTATGCTGGCCGCTCAGGGGATAGAGTTCCGCCGTCGGGAATTGGGGTTGACGGCCGAGGACATGGGAGAGGGTACTCAGGTGGCCTATAGGCTGGTGCGCGAGCGCGTGCCGTTTGTCGATTCTGACCGGGTGTTGTTCCCTCTCATCGAGGAGGCTCGCCGCCTGGTAGCCGATGGGACGATCAAGCGCGCCATTGAAGAACGTCTGATGATGGATTGAACCGACCGGGGCCTAGGAAAATGCGGTCCCGTTGACGGTCAGCCGGAAATGGCAGCCCAGGAACTCGGCCGCCTGCTTCACCATCACCATCCGGTCCAGAAAAATCTCGAAATACTCGATGACGGCCGCGAAGCTGGTGTCGATGGTCAGGTCCAGGTTGATGACTCGCCCGGATGCATCGGTGATCACGCGGCTCTGAGTGGTGGCGTAATTGACCCGGTCGTGGATATCGAAATCGTCGAACCCTTCGGCCTGCACCCGGCTACGATGAACGTCGGACTTGTCGGCGATGTTGAGGGCGGCCGATACCGGGGTGGTGGCGAAACCTCGCTCTTCCTCGTGGTTACCGATGGCGTTCATGATGAGGGCGCATTCATCCATGGGCATTCCCAACCGGGACAGGATGCCCATGACGATGAGGCTGCCTCCCAGGGCGTGGTTCTGCCGATGTATTAAATTGCCGATGTCGTGCAGATAGCCGGCGATGGCCGCCAGTTCGCAAACGCGCTCGGGATGGCCGAGATCATTCAGGATCGACCAGGCGGTTTCGGCGACGAGGGCGGCATGGCGGGTGCTGTGCTCGGTGTAGCCCAATTCGCGCAAGTAGCGATTCGCATAATCAATCAGGGTTTGAACTTCCTCATCCTTGCGAACCGTCTCAAGTGTTACCAATGCCACGATTTTTCGCTCCTTCGTTGATTCCGTCGGCCGGGCTTATCAAAGCCAAAAGAGCCGCCGGGATCGATTTTGTCGTCCTCTGTCAGGTTGAGGTTGGTCGAGGTACAATTCAAATATCCATTCTATTGTAAACGTCACGCGCAGACGGGCAACGACAACTCAACCGCCCAACGCGCGTGTGAATAAAGTGATGAGGTCAGAGATGAAAAATGACGCCCATGCAGATGTGGTGATTATCGACAGTGTGCGCACGGCGATCGGCCGCCACGCAGGTGCGCTATCCGGGATGCGCCCCGATGATATGGCGGCGCTGGTCATCAGGGAGATCGTCAATCGCACCGGCATCAACCCGGCAGAAGTGGAAGAGGTCTATTTTGGCTGTGCCAACCAGGCGGGAGAGGACAATCGCAACGTAGCCCGGATGGGCGCACTCTTGGCCGGATTGCCCCACTCTGTGGCCGGCGTGACGATGAATCGCCTGTGCGCCAGCGGTCTGAATGCCGTCAACCAGGCCGCCCGCGCCATCCGCAGCGAGGAGGGGGAGGTCTATATCGCCGGCGGCGTGGAGAGCATGACTCGCGCCCCGTACTCGCTGCCCAAGAATAGCCGCGCATTTGGCCCTTCGGGCAACGTCACCGCCTGGGATACGACCCTGGGCTGGCGTTACCCTAACCCGAAGATGGAGGCTCTGTTTCCGCTGGAGGCGATGGGCGAGACGGCCGAGAACATCCATGCGATGAGCTGCGACGGCGCGATCGCCGGCGGAGAGATCAGCCGCGAGGATCAGGACGCCTTCGCCCTGGAGAGCCAGCGTCGGGCGATGGAAGCCATCAATCATGGCTACTTCAAGGATCAGATCGTGCCCGTGGTTTTCCCCCAACGCAAGGGAGACCCCATCGTGTTCGACACCGACGAGCATCCGCGCATCAAAAAGACGGCCGACGGTTATGTGTTGGATACCGATTTGGAGTCGCTGGCCCGGCTGAAATCGGCCTTTCGACAGGGCGGCACGGTCACGGCCGGCAACTCCAGCGGCCTCAACGACGGCGCGGCGGCCGTGCTCATGATGTCGGCCGACCGAGCCTCGGCTTTGGGTATGCAGCCGGTGGCGCGCTGGATCGGCTCGGCCGCTGCCGGGGTGGACCCGCGCACGATGGGGTTGGGGCCGGTTCCGGCGACGCGCAAGGCCTTGCAGCGGGCGGGTCTGGCGCTGGAGGACATCGATCTCATCGAACTTAACGAGGCGTTTGCCGTCCAGTCGCTGGCCGTCATGCGCGAGTTGGGCATGCGGCCGGAGATCACCAACGTCAACGGCGGGGCTATCGCCCTGGGCCACCCGCTGGGCTGTTCCGGTGCGCGCATTCTGACGACGCTGATCCACGAGATGAAGCGTCGCCGCGAGGCAGGCGAATCGATGCGCTATGGCTTGGCGACCCTGTGCGTCGGCGTTGGCCAGGGGGAGGCGACGATCATCGAATTACTGTGATGCGTCGCTCCGCATAGCCGGCTTTATTTGGTCGTCTCGGCCAGGAGTTGCGAGACAGCGGCGTACGCGTCGACCAGGCCATAACCCACCGTGTTGTTGGGCCGCTCGCTCATGTCTCCGCAATATATCCCGTCAAACGATGCCGTGACGGGCGTGGCCGTCTTGACGAGGATGGCTTCCGTGCGGTCGATGTCGCCCACCAGCGAGGGATCGGCCGACCACAGCAAGGCTACTACACCGGCTACGTGCGGCCCGGCCATGGAAGTCCCGCTGTTGAACTCGTATGTACCGTCGGGGTATGATGACAGGATATCCACGCCCGGCGCGACGATATCGGGTTTGGTCCGGCCGCTGCCGTCGGCCGTCACCGGACCGCGGCTGCTGAAAGGTGCGATCTGGCCATAGACGTCTGTGGCTCCGATGGTGAACACGTCGTCATACAGACTGATGGGCGCGCTGATGGTGCTGCAGGCGTCGCCGTCATTTCCGGCCGAGGCGACGACGAACACGCCCGCCGCCCGCAATGCTCTGACCGCCGGCAACAGCGAGTTCGGATCGCAACCCTCAATTTCCGGGCAGCCCCATGAGTTGTTGAGGACGTTGGCCCCCAGGTCCGGTCGCCCGTCGAGTAATGGGTCGCCTCCCAGGGGGAAGGGAGCCAACATGAATTGCAGGCAGTCGAGGTAGCGGGGCGGATTGCCCAGATTGCGACCCAGGTTGACGCAGCCAATCCAGCTCGCCTCAGGAGCTACGCCGACGGTGCGGCCGAGCACCGTTCCCAGCGTATGCGTCCCGTGCCCGCCATAATCGACCGGATGGTCTGAGCCGTACCAGGGATCGAACCAGTTGTAGGAATCGCCGGGTATCGCGCCATGCTCATCGCCGCGATACCGGTCGCGAAACTCGGGATGATCGCCGTCTACCCCGGAGTCGCTCTGCCCGATGATGACGCCTGCCCCGCGCGCGCCGAATTCCTCCCACACCCGGGTGACGCCGATATCGACGAGATTCCATTGGGGATGGGCAGGGGCCTCGGCCGTTCCGGGGCCGCCCAGGTTCAGTTCGGGCAGCGGCCGCAGCTCAGGGCTGTCGAGCACGCGATCGACCTCCGGCCGCGTTGCCAGCCACCAGCGCGCCAGCGGCCCGCCATCGACCTCCAGCGCATTGACCAGATAGAATGGCGTGTAATCGATGCCCGCTCGGTCGAGCGTCCGGCGAATTTCGGCCTGCGT
>CAZZJN010000028.1:0-3395 GCA_964654505.1 uncultured Ardenticatenaceae bacterium
CCTATGACTGGTTATTCAGTTGGGTCATGGGCAAACGCGCCAGCCAGATCGAGCTGGTGAGCGAACCTTCGGAATTCAACTACCGGGTCGTCATCGGCACAGATTACAATCCCTGCCGCCCGGCGTTTGACGCACCGCAGGCCGATCTGCCGGGAGAAAGTTAATTGCCGGATTAGAAAGGCAGGGGCATAATCCCTGCGATGAAAAACAGCAAGATCAGCGGCTTTCAGGACGATGGCTTCCCGCATGAGCGGCCATCGTCCTTTTTTGCCTATCAGGCCCATCCGGGAGGAACCCATTGAATAATATGAGTGAGGTAATAGTCAACGACAAACGCGAGATCAACGGCTGGATGATGTATGACTGGGCCAATTCGGCCTTCAGCACCACCGTCGTCACGGCCCTTCTCGGCCCCTACATTCAGGCGCTGGCCGAGGCCAGCACAGAGCCATTCCGCATCCTGGGGACGGCCATCGAACCGGGGGCGATCTACCCCGCGGCCGTCTCGCTGTCGGTCGCGCTGCAAGTCTTTTTCCTGCCGTTGCTGGGCACGATAGCCGACTATACCTCGCTGAAGAAGCGGATGTTGCTCACCTTTGCCTATATCGGCGCGTTCGCCACCATCCTCCTGTTTTTCATCAAGGCCGACATGGCCTTCTTTGGCACCAGCGGCGCAGTGGCCGTGGGCAGCCTGCTGTTCATCATCGCCAACCTCTGCTTTGGCGCGGCCATCGTTTTCTATAACGGCTTCCTGCCCCAAATCACAACGCCCGATCGCCGCGACGAAGTCAGCTCGAAAGGCTGGGCCGTAGGCTACCTGGGCGGCGGCTTGCTGCTGTTGATTAACCTGGTGCTGCTGGTGCTGATGGAAGACACCACCATGGCGGTGCGCATCAGCCTGGCCAGCGCCGGCGTATGGTGGCTGGTATTCACCTTTCTCTACCCCCAACAACGCCTCATCCAGCGCGAGCCAAGCCGCCAGCGCCCGGACGTGAACCTCTTCACCCACGGCGTCAAGCAGGTACTCAGCACCTTAAACGAATTGGTACGCGAATATCCGATGACCTTGCGCTATCTGATCGCCTATCTAATCTACAACGACGGCATCCAGACCGTGATCGTCGTCGCCGCGGCCTTCGCCGCCTCCGAGTTGGGCGTCGAGGCGCAGACGATCCTCATCCTCGTGTTGATGATCCAGTTCCTGGCTTTTGGCGGCGCCCTGTTGTTCGGCAAGATGGCGAAGCGTATGGGCGCCAAGAAGGCCATCATGATCAGCCTGGTCATCTGGTCGGCGATCGTGATCTATGCCTATTTCTTCCTGAACAACACGGTGCAACTCTTCGTCATGGGCGCTGTGCTGGCTCTGGTACTGGGCGGATCGCAAGCGTTAAGTCGCTCCCTGTTCTCACAGATGATCCCGCCCGCACAGGAAGCAGAATATTTTGGTTTCTATGAGATCAGCGAGCGCGGGACATCGTGGTTGGGGACGGCCGCGTTTGCCCTGGCCGTGCAATTGACCGGATCGCAGCGCGTGGCCATCATCAGCCTCATCGTCTTCTTCCTGGTGGGCCTGCTGCTGCTCAGTCGGGTCGACGTCCGCCGGGCCATCGTCGAGGCGGGCAATGATCCCAGTGGCGTAGTTCTATGAGCGACGGCAAGGCGTATCCGAGCATCAATGGATTCATCTGACTTTAACGCCAACATAAGGCGGTTCACCGGCTTCGCCGACGTTTACGACGCTTACCGCCCGTCCCCGCCTGCCGCTCTGGCCGATATACTCTGTGGTTTGGCCGGTATTGAACGTCCCGATCTCGTCGTTGATCTGGGGAGCGGCACCGGCTCTTCCACCCGCTATTGGGCCGGACGGGCCGAGCTGGTCGTCGGCGTGGAGCCTTCGGCCGATATGCGCCGACAAGCCAAGGCCGCGACCGACTTCCCCAACGTCACATTCCGGGAGGGGTATTCACACGCGACCGGGCTGCCCGATAGCACGGCTGACATCGTCACCTGCTCCCAGTCACTCCACTGGATGTTGCCCGAGCCGACGTTCGCCGAAGTATCGCGTATGTTGAGAACGGGAGGTGTCTTCGCGGCCGCCGATTATGACTGGCCGCCCCTCACACCGCGCTGGGAGGCGCAGGCGGCATACCATCGCTTCATGGACGGTATCCGCGATCTGGAGCAACACTATCCGGTCCTCGATGGACTGGTGAATTATGAGAAGGCGGGCCATCTTGCCCGAATGCAGGACGGCGGCCGTTTTCGATTCACCCGTGAGTTTATGCTCCACCACGTAGATGAGGGCAGCGCCGAGCGACTGGTCGGTCTGGCACTCAGTCTCGGCTCTGTGCAATCGTTGCTCAAACTCGGCCTGACGAGCACAGAAATCGGCGTCGATCGGCTGCGGCAGGAGCTCGACAGCATCATGGGGGCGACCGTCGAGCGATGGTATTGGACGTCGCGCGTGCGGGTCGGCATCATCTGATCCGCGACCGTTCGGCATCTCGGGAGAATATAATGGATCAGTCGCCGTACCAATCGGCTATAGACTATGTTCAGCAACACGGCACGGCCGTGGAGCGAGCGAGGCTGCATTATTTGTTGATTGGCGAGCCACCGCCCGACGACGTCCGCGAGCCACTGGAGCGCTCGCAGCGCGGCGACGGCGGTTGGGCCGCGGCCTGGGCACCGGACTACAGCTCGCTCGATGCGACCTGCTATCAACTGGCGCAGGCCGATCAGATGGGGGTCAGCCGCTCCTCACGAGTCATCGTCGACGCCGTCCGTTTTCTGGCCGAGCGGCAAAACCTCGACGGCTCTTGGGAAGAGGACGTCACCGAGGCTGCCGGCGCGCCTCTGTGGGCCAGACCCGGTGACACGGCCGCGGGGTTGTATATGACCGCCCATTGTGCATTTTGGGTGGCCATGACCGGGTTGGTTCCGCCGGTGGCGCATGATGCGGCGTCATATCTGAGCTTTTATTTGGGCGAGGACGGCGCCTTGCCGTCTTTCCCGCACACCCATTGGCTGGCCACGACTTTGTGGCAACACGAGGGGATGGCCGATGAGGCGAACAAAGGGCTGTCGGGTCTGCTCGGCCGCGTCCCCGAGCTATCGGCCGGGAACCTGGCCTGGATGATCCTGGCCTTGCGGCGGGGCGGCGTGCCCGCCGACAACGGGACGGTGGCCGCGGCGCTCGATCGATTGGTCGGGTTGCGCGATCCGGCCGGTCACTGGCCGCCGGACGAGGAGGCCGGCAACGCGACCCACGTCACGGTCGAGGCGCTCCATGCATTGCGTCTGTGCGGCCGATTATAATGAAACCCTGCCTGGTTGGCTCTGTCAGGATCGCCCGGCAATAGAGATCGACCCGCGCCGATCTCGCCGCTCGCGCC
>CAZZJN010000028.1:3495-27947 GCA_964654505.1 uncultured Ardenticatenaceae bacterium
TTAGCCGTTGCCGTTGACCGACAGCGGGTTGGTCAAAACCTCGTCTACCAGCCCATAGTCACGCGCCTGAACCGCGGTCATATAAAGGTCGCGGTCGGTATCCTTCTGGATGCGCTCGATCGACTGGCCGGTGTGCTGGCTCAGGATGTTGTTCAGGTCGCTGCGCAGGCGCAGAATCTCCTGGGCCTGAATGGCGATATCGGTGGCCTGGCCGCGCGCGCCGCCCAGCGGCTGGTGCAGGTGGATGGTGGCATTAGGCAGGGCGTAACGCATCCCCTTCGTGCCCGCGGCCAGCAGGATCGTCCCGAAGCTGGCCGTGAAGCCGACGGCCACGGTGGACACCGGGCAATCAACTTGCTGCATTGTGTCGTAGATAGCCATCCCGGCATAGACCTGCCCGCCCGGCGAATTGATGTACATGCGGATGGGCTTTGAGCTGTCTTCGCTGGCCAGCCACAACAGCTGGGCCACCGTCAGATTGGCGATCTGGTCGTTGATGGGCGTGCCCAGAATGATGATTCGCTCTTTCAGCAAAAGCGAGAAGATGTCATAGGCTCGCTCGCCCCGCCCCGTCGATTCGACGACCATCGGCACAAGCGATGTTGGAATATCAAACATGGTTGCTCTCCTCAAATTCGTTCACGAAGCGGCCGCCACATAGACGGCTACGGCGGCGAACGACGTGACAACGCCCAAAACGAGCGCCGAAAACCAAGTGTATCCGGCGCTCGTTAGATTCTCGTTTATTCCGCTAGGTCGGTTGTTTCGTCAGCAACTTCGGCGGCCGTTTCGTCAACCGCTTCGTCGGCCGCTTCTTCCCCGGTTTCCGCGAGGTCGGGCGCGTTGCCGCTGAAAATAGCCAGCGCGCGCTCATAAGCCTTCTCGCTCAGCACCTCGCTGCTAATCACGTCGAACCCCACGCCGCTGCGATAATATTTACGCATGCTGTCGCTGATGCTCTCGTTACCGAATCGAGCGACTTGCTTCTCGATCTTCTCGTCGATGTCGGCCACCTCGACCCGCAACTTCTCGTCAAGAATGAACTGGCGCAAAGCCAACTGATGCTTCAATTGGCTCTCGGCGTTTTCGCTGAAATCCTCGCGCAACTTATCTTCGGTGATGCCCTGCAGATTCAGGTAGTCCTGGAATTGCCAGCCACTGCGAGTCAGGCGGCTCCTGAAGTCATCGACCATGGTATCGATCTGGGCATCGACGGCCGCCGGGGGATAGACCATCGTCGCCCCATCCATCAGTTGATGGATCAGGTCATCGAGCACCTTTTCGCGGGCCGCGCCTTCAGCGTCGCGCATCAGGTCGTCACGCAACGATTCGCGCAAGGCATCCAGTGTCTCGAAATCACCCTCCTGCTTGGCCAGCTCGTCATCCAGCTCGGGCAGGTCGCGCTGCTTCACTTCCAGCACGGTGATATCGAACATGGCCTCACGCCCGGCGTAATCAGCCTCATGCTCATAGGGATCGGCGAACGTGAAGTTGAATTCCTTGTGGTCGCCCGCGGACATCCCGACGAGATTCTCCACAAAGGGCGTTTCAGGGAAGAGGGTCTTGTCATCCAGCAAAATGTCCAGGCGCTCCTCTTCGAAGATAGTATCATCCTCGTCCGCGCTATCCGCTTCATCGGCTTCTTCTTCTGCCGCTTCCTCACCCTCGGCCGCCGGCTTGGGGGAGGTGAATCGGCCGTGACCGCTGATGGAGACGACATCGCCCGCCGCGGCCGGGCGGTCGACGGTTTCGATTGACTGATGACGAACGCGCACATATTCCAGCGCTTCCTCCAGAGCCTCGTCCGTCACGGTGACTTCCTCCACTTCCTGGCGCAGGGAGCGATAATCGCCCAGCGTGACCGTCGGCGACAGCGGCACAGTGAACGTCAGGACGAGCGGCTTTAGATCGATATTCTCCAGGGTCGGCCGGGCATACGGATCGATGTCTTCCTGCTCCAAGGCCTCCTCAAAAATAGGCTGGATGATGTCCTCGACAGCTTCACCGCGCAGGACATCCTCGCCGATGCGGCGAACGATGACGTCATAGGGGGCCTTGCCGGGTCGGAAGCCGGGCAGATTGACCTCGCGGCTCAGTTCGCGCGCCTTCTTCTGCATGGCCTTGACCACGCGAGCCTCATCGACTTCGATCGTCAGCGTCATTTGCCGCAGGTCATCTTCAGCGGTTTGAATCGTTAGCGTCACAGCGTTACCTCTTGAATAAAAAAGCGTTGCCGCAGCGCAACGCTTTGGATTTTGTAATGGGGATGGAGGGACTCGAACCCACACGCCTTTCGACACATGATTCTAAGTCATGCGCGTCTGCCAATTCCGCCACATCCCCGACAGAGCGTCATGGATTATAGCTCACCGGCATGTCGTTGCCAAAATCCGCCGCCGTGCTACTCTACGGGCAGCACAAGCTGATAACAACCCGTTTCCCCTCCAAATAGCGACAGTTGCTCGGCCCGATCCGCCGGCATTGCCAGAGCGATCGGCGGCAAATGCGCCTGATGGCGGGTACTGTTTAGTTCAATCCTGAAGGGAGCGCCACATGCCTACTCTGTTAGCAAAGAATGCCCGGGTCCTGGTGACGATGGATGACGAGCGCCGCGAGATCGAGAACGGCGGATTGTTCATTCGCGACAACGTCATCGAGGCCGTTGGGCCAACCGGTGATTTGCCGGCTACGGCCGACACCGTCATCGACCTGCACGACCACGTCGTCCTGCCGGGTCTCATCAACACCCATCACCACCTGTACCAGACCCTGACGCGGGTCATCGCCCAGGATGCCGACCTGTTCACCTGGCTTAAGACACTCTACCCAATCTGGGCCAATCTGACCGATGAGGCTATCTACGTCAGCACCATCACCGGCCTGGCCGAGTTGGCGTTGTCGGGCTGCACGACCAGCAGCGACCACCTCTACATCTTCCCCAACGACTGCACGCTCGACAGCCAGATTCGGGCGGCGGCCGACATCGGCCTGCGTTTCCATGCCGCGCGCGGCTCCATGTCCCTGGGGGAGAGCCAGGGCGGATTGCCGCCCGACCGTGTGACGGAAGACGAGGCGTTCATCCTGCGCGACAGCCGCCGCCTCATCGAGACCTATCACGACAGCGACCGCCATGCCATGACCCGCGTGGTGCTGGCTCCTTGCTCCCCCTTCTCCGTCACCGCCGACCTGATGCGCGAATCGGCCGCGCTGGCCCGCGCCTATGGGGTCCGGCTGCATACCCACCTGGCGGAGACCATCGAGGAGGAGTCGTTCTGTCTGGAGGTCTTCGGCCTGCGCCCGGTTCCCTATGTTGAGTCGCTAGGCTGGACCGGCGATGACGTCTGGCATGCCCATTGCGTCCACATGAGCACGGGGGAGATAGACCTCTTCGGCCGCACGGGGACCGGCGTGGCCCACTGCCCATCGAGCAATATGCGACTGGCCAGCGGCATCTGTCGCGTGCCGGAGATGCGGCAAGCGGGCGTGCCCGTCGGTCTGGGGGTCGACGGCTCAGCCTCCAACGACTCTGGCCATCTGCTGGCCGAGGCGCGACAGGCCATGCTCCTGCAGCGCGTCGCCCCGGACCGCTACCTGAGCGAGGCACCGGGTGGCCGCGGCGGGTTTGCCGGTCTTGCCGAAGCGATGTCGGCCCGCGAGGCGCTGGAGATCGCCACCCGGGGCAGCGCGGCCGTGTTGGGTCGCGACGACGTGGGTCACCTGGCTCCGGGCATGAGCGCCGACTTCATCGCCCTGAATCTGAACCGCGTCGATTATGCCGGGGCATGGCATGATCCGGTGTCGGCCGTCCTGTTTTGCGGGCCACGCGGGGTAGACCTGTCGGTCGTCAATGGCCGCGTGGTCGTGGAAGGCGGCCGCCTGACCACGGTCGATCTGGACGCTCATCTCCCGCGCCACAACGCCATCTCCCGACGAATGATCAGCGGCGACGCGAGATAGTCGATAAATTCAAGATCAATAACCAACATCCAACCTATGCAGCTCATCATCAACGGCTTCCTGACCGACTACCAGAGTCGGATCTTCCTGCAAAAAACCACGAATGATTCGCTGGCGCCCGTCGGCCACATCGTCGAAGCAGGCATCCTGCCCACGCAAACACTGGCGCGCGTCTTCCGCGAGGAAACAGGCGTCATCGTCATGCCCATCAGGCTGACCGGCATCTATCATAGCGGTCGCGACGGCGGCCGGGTGACGTTCTGCTATCGCTGCACCATGCGCGGCGGTGTTCTGCAAGTGCCCGAAGGCTATCCGCCCGCCGGATTCTTCGATTTCTCCCCCTTGCCCCGAGGTCTCTCCCCCGGCTACAGGCAACAGGTCGATGAGGCATTGCACCATGCCGGGGGGCCGCCTTCGATGACGGGCGAGGCGAGCGACGCGGGCGCGTGGTTCGGGCGGATGGTCGGGCGCGCGAAACCGGCGGCCGATTCGGTGGCCTGGGATGTCTCCGTCAAACTGGTCGAAGCCGCTGATGATGACGTCGTTGAGATGACACTCGTCGATCAGGATGCCGCGCCGGCCGACGATGCCGTAGGCGTCAAACCCGGTGAAGCGCCGTGGGAGACGGCCGCGCGCCTGCTGGGCGCGTCGCGGGCAAGCCGGGACAAACCGGGCGTCCGGATCGTCCGCGTGGCATTTGCAACCGGGCGCCTGGCGGCGACTTTCGTGTTCGCGCCAGTGAGCTAAGAGCCTGTAAGGGAGATACATTGGACGATCAATTGGATGCTCTGGTAGCCGCGGTCCTGGCAAGCGCCAAGTATCGTCATGTCAGCCCCGAATTTGTGCGAGTCATCGGCGCGCGCGAGCTGGCCATCCGCCCCAACCTGAAAACGGCCGTCAAAGCCACCAAGAATGCGCTCCACCAAGCCGGGGGGGCGTTTCTGGATGCGCCTATTGACTACAACCGAACACTCGCCCGGCTGCGCGAGGCGGCACAAGCCGGCATGGGCAGCGAGAAGTTCCGCAACGCCTGCCGGGAGGTGATGGCCAGCCACACCTCCACCCGCGAGCGCCTGCCGATCCTCAACACTTTCTACACCACGATCATGGCAACCATCCCGCCACCCAGCCGGATCATCGACATCGCCTGCGGGCTAAATCCGCTGGCCCGGTCGTGGATGCCTCTGCCGCCGACGACGGAATACATTGCCTGCGACATCTACGCCGACCAGATAGCCTTTCTCAACCAGTACTTTGAGCTGGCCAGTATCCCCGGCCGGGCCGAAGTGCGCGATGTAATCGGCCGTCCGCCCGATGAACCGGCCGATTTGGCGCTCATCCTCAAGACCCTGCCCTGCCTGGAGACCGTGGACAAGACAGCTCCCGCCCGCCTGCTCGATACGATCCGCGCCCCCTGGCTGCTCGTCTCCTTCCCGACACAGACGCTCTGCGGCCGCCGCAGAGGCGAGTCCTCTCGCTCGATGGCCGCTCATTACGAAGCCGGTTTCCGCCGGTTGCTGGACGAGCGCGGCTGGCCGGCCGAACGGTTCGAGTTCGCCACAGAACTGGCCTTTCTGGTCAATAAGGGGCGGGCGACGGCCGTCAGGGGATGACGACGGGGTCGGGCAAGACGGCTCGGCCATCGGGCAGCGGCCCGTCGAAGGCGGCGGCATCCAGTCGCGGCAAGCCTTCGGTGGTACGATAGAAGCCGGTCGCCAGCTGGTAGGTTCCCGGCGGCACAGCCGACAGGTCGAGACGCAGCGAGTCGATCACCACCTCTCCCTCAACCCACTGCCCGGTCGGGTAGCTGTTGCCTGCGGGATGGCCGTCCTCTTGGGCGACAACCGCGCCGGATGCGTCGATCAGGTGCACAAAGCGAACGAAGTCGGCCGGAACCTCGGTCGCCGCGCGCCAGTAGAAGGTCAATTCCAGCCGGCCATCCACGACTGTCCGGTCATAGCCAAGCAAGGCGATCAACGGAAGGCCGTCCTCGGCGAAGGTGACATCGGCGGCCGCACTCATCACAGGCGGGTCAAAGATCGGCGTGACGGCTTGATAGGCTCGGCGGCCGTCCGTCTCGGTGATCTCACCCACCCGACGAAGCAGCAATTGCTCCCCTGTCGGCGAGTCATAGAGGATGACCACCAGCGGATAGGGAGCCGGTCCGGAAAGCGAATCCGGCAACTGCAAGGCCAACCAGTCATGGATCGGCGCGTCCGCCCCCCAGCCATCGGTCGGCTGGAAGCCATAACCCGGCTGGGTGTCGAGTTGGCTTAGTGTCATCCCGTCACCGTTTTGCACTCGCCATGACAACTGGTAGCGACTCCCCAATGGCCGGGGGATGCTCCAGGCGAATTGACCGTCAAGCGTCGCCTCATCGCGCATCGTCATCGCCAGCGGCCACACATCGAGCTTGTCGAGCGTCGGCGGACCATCAGGAGCAGCTGTCAGGCGCATCGGCCGCAGAAACAGATCTCCCCGCGTGCCGCCCAACGGCATCAACGGCCGCGCTCCATGAAGGGTCAGGCGTGGCACAACCAACCCGGCGGGAGCCTGAGCCGGGATCGGCAGGGTGAAGACGGCGACCTCACCGCTCAGGTCAATGGTCTGCGCGGCTATCACCGGAGGTTCGGCCATGCCGCCGGCCACCGGTCGAGCCGAGGCAGGCGTCACCAGGTCGAGCGTGGCGGTAGTGGCGGTTCCCGGCGTGAGACTGAGCGTCACCATCCACATCTTTCCGGCCACGATGGCGTCACCGCTATAGCCATATTGGTGCAGGCGCGCGCCGTCTGTGAACTCAATCCCGGCGGAGTCATGATGCAAATAGCCCATCTGCGCGAAGTCCCAGGTCATGTCACCCGCTGAAAGCTCGCGTGGATCGTCCCGCCAGAGAAAGGCCAGAGCGATAAGGATCGCCGGGACAACGAGGACCGCTCTCAACCAACGATAGCTCGGTCGGTGCGAGAGCGCCCTCCGGATGAACAGGAAGGCGACGAGGAGCATCGCCCCCAGCGACGCCCATTCGGCAATTCGGCGCACCGGTGTGCGGCCAAGCTCCAGCGCGACGACATGTTCGCCCGCGGGCACGTCAAGGGCCATCAGACCCGACGACGGAAAGGCGCGAAGTTCGGCCGGACGGCCGTCGATGGTCGCCATCCAGCCCGGCCAGTAGAGCGTAGGGAAGAGCGCTCGCGCCCCGCCATCCCCGGCGACCAGATGCCACGACTGCGATGTCGCCCGGCGTTCCAGCAGTTCGGCCGACAGTTCCCCTTCGGCGGCGACGACGTGGTCTCGCTCGCCTGTATTAAGCCAGCGGCTCGCCCACGGCCGCGGCGCCGACTCCGGCGTCAGATATTCCGCGCTGATGGTGGTGCCGATATTGCCGGTGAACCACTCATATTGCGCCAGACGCTCGGCGGTCACATCGGCGTCGCTCAGGACCAGGACGTCGGTGCGCAAGCCCAGTAAGCCGCCCGCCAGCAACACCAGACTGCCGGTCAGGGCGATGGCCGCCCGCGCCACCGGTCGGTCGGTTACGAGCACGAGCGCCCCTGCGGCGGCCGCCGCAAAAAAAGATGCGACGGACAGGAAACGCCAGGGAAACTGGGTGAAGGGCAAGAGCGGCAGGTGGTCCCACAACGGCCGAGAGAGTGGCGTGACCATCAGGACGGCGATCAACAACCCGGACAGAATGACGGTCGTTGACGCACGACCGGCGGCCAATCGCCACGACCGCAACAGCACCGCCGCCCCCGCCAGCGCCAGCCCGGCCTGCACCAGTCCCAGCCGGAAAGCGACGCCGCCATCGGGGTTGTAATCGAAAATCAACCCACCCTGCACAAGGTCGAGGCCGCGAAAGTGGTTGCTGAAGTGGAAGTATCCCTCGGTGACCGGTCCAAGTTGGGCCAGGCTCTGCTCGGCCAGCGCGGGCACGAAGAACCACGCGGCCAAGGCCAGGGCCAGGACGAAGGCCGGGGCAATCGTCAATACCGTGGTACGAGCAGCCGGAATGGCGTAATGGGCGAGAGGAACGGATTCGCTTTCACGATGCGGTCGCTTATTAATGTCCACCAGTCGCACAACCAGATAGAGCAACAGGAACGGCGAAAAGATGAGGGCCGAGATGTTGTGGCTAAGGATGAGCGCGGCATAGGCGAAGGCGAAAGCGGTAACCCCCGCGCCTCTGCTCCTCCACCCCCCGTCTCCCCTGCTCCCCCGCTCCCCTACTCCCAAAAGCCCATCCACCGCCAGCAACACCAGCGGATAGAACGCCATGGCCCAGAATTCAGCCAGAGAGTCGCCCCGCACATAGACGTTGACCATGTGGAACGGCGCAACGGTATAGGCGACAGCCGCCAACAGCCCCGCCCACCGCGAACCCAGCCAACGCTGCCCCAGGTAGAACATGCCCACCCCGGCCACGGCAAATCCCGCCAGTTGCGCCAGATGAATGGCGCGGATGAAGCTGAAGCCCAGGAAACGAAAGCCGGCGGCGATGTAGATCGACAGCGGCGCGTAATAGTTATAGAACGGGTAGCCATAGCCGTAGTTGGCGTCAGGCATCCAGCGAACGGGGAAGTGGCCGTCGGCGAGCGCGGCCGACATCTGGTGGAGTCGTTGCAGCAGGAACGGGCTATCCCCACCGCCGCGTGTGGTCAGCAGGCCGGGCTGCGATATGGCCGGCCAGGCGGCGACGAAGGCCACCAGCAGCACGGCCGCGAGCCACGGCCAGTCAGGGCCAAACAGGCGAAGGGAAGCCGCAGCCAACCGCCGCGCCGTCAATTCAAACCGCTTGCCGGGCCTCAAGCCATTCATACCCCGGCGGCGGCAAAGGCGTCGTCGATGATCGTGGCAGCCTCGGACTGAATCCGGCGCAGGTGATCGCGGCCCAGGAAGCTCTCGGCATAGACCTTGTAGATGTCCTCCGTGCCGCTCGGCCGCGCCGCGAACCAGCCATTTTGCGTGACCACTTTCAGCCCGCCAATCGGCTCGTCATTGGCCGGGGCGCGGGTCAGTTTGGCCAGGATAGGCTCGCCGGCCATCGTATCGACCCGAACCAGGTCCGGCGACAGGTTCTTCAACACAGCCTTGCGCTCGGGTGTCACCGGCGCGTCGGTGCGCTCATAAGCCGGGTCGCCGAACTTCTCCGTCAGCGACCGGTAATGCTCGCCGGGGTCGCGGCCGGTGCGAGCCATGATCTCGGCCGCCAACAGGTCCATGATGAAGCCATCCTTGTCGGTCGTCCAGACCGCGCCGTCGCGCCGCAGGAACGACGCCCCGGCGCTCTCCTCGCCGCCAAAGCCGTAATCGCCGCTCAGCAGGCCATCGACGAAATACTTGAACCCAACAGGCACTTCGGCCAGCCGACGGCCCAGATCGGCGGTCACGCGGTCGATCATCGAACTGGAAACGAGTGTCTTGCCGACGGCCGCGTCGGCGCGCCAATTAGACCGATTCTGGAACAGATAGTGGATGGCGACGGACAGATAGTGATTGGGATTCATCAACCCGGCGCTGCGAGTGACGATGCCGTGGCGATCGAAATCGGGATCGTTGCCGAAGGCGATGTCGAAATCGTCCTTTAGGCGGATGAGTCCGGCCATGGCGTAGGGCGACGAGCAATCCATGCGAATCTTGCCGTCGTGATCGACAGTCATGAAGCTAAAGGTGGGATCGACATAGGGATTGACGACGTCGAGTTGCAGGCCATAACGCTCGCCGATCGGCCCCCAAAAGCCCACCCCGGCGCCGCCCATCGGATCGACACCGATCTTCAGCCTGGCGCTCGCGATGGCGGCCATATCGATAACCGACTCCAGATCATCCACGTAAGGCGTGACAAGATCGCGTTCTGCAGTCGTGTCAGCCTTCAAAGCCCGGTCGTAGGTCCAGCGTTTGACCTCGCGCAGGCCGTCGCCCAACAGTTGATTGGCGCGATCCTGAATCCATCGGGTTGTATCTGTGTTGGCCGGGCCGCCCTCGGGAGGGTTGTATTTGAAACCGCCATCTTCAGGCGGGTTGTGCGAGGGCGTGATGACAACGCCGTCGGCTCTGGCGGGCGCGTGGTCGCGATTCCAGGTCAGGATGGCATGGGAGACGACGGGGGTCGGGGTATAGCCTCGATCGCGCTGGATGATCAGATCCACGCCGTTGGCGGCGAACACCTCGACGGCCGTCACCAGCGCCGGTTCCGAGAGCGCGTGGGTGTCCATCCCGGCGAAAAGCGGGCCGATGATGCCCTGGGCAGCGCGATATTCGGCAATGGCCTGGCAAATGGCCAGGATATGGTCCTCATTGAAACTGCCGGCCGACGATGTGCCGCGATGGCCCGACGTGCCGAAGGCGACGCGTTGCGCCGG
Source organism: uncultured Ardenticatenaceae bacterium (assembly GCA_964654505.1). Taxonomy (GTDB): domain Bacteria; phylum Chloroflexota; class Anaerolineae; order Promineifilales; family Promineifilaceae; genus Promineifilum. The sequence goes on from CAZZJN010000028.1 coordinate 13,812, forward strand.
GTCGGTCGGGTCGGGGTGAATGGTGTAGTAATCGGATACCAGCCGCGGGATGTTGACCAGCATTTCCTTTGGAGCAGGCTTTCCGGCCAGTGGGTGAAGCGTCATGGAACCTCTCTATCTAATCTTGGAACCGCCTATCCGACCGTCAATGCATCTGCGAATTTTTGAACTCCCCAGAGCTGGACTCCATATCCCGCCATAGCAGCCCGAAGTTCATCATCTCCGCGCAAACCATCATCTCCGGTTACGATTGCATCGGCACGACCATCTATCGCTGTCGCCAGGACCGGTTGATCTCTCGGATCCCGGCAAAATGGGGGGGATTGTCGTCAGGGTGACGTACTCGCCCCGCAACTCCAGTTGTTCCAATAAATCCTGAATATCTTCGGCCTCGATCCCTCGCTTGAGACGGGGCCGTTGGGTAACATCTCTCAATTCATCAATGAGCGCATCACTGATGAGCAGCAAAAACTTGTTCTCGTAGAGGGCTTGTAAAACAGGAAGCGAAATCGGTCCGCCAAGAAGGGCGCGAACCCGGATATTGGTGTCAACGACGATCCGCAACATGAAAACGACTAACAATGCTCTTGACGAACGGCAAGGATCTCAGCATAGATCTCGGTCGGTGTGAGTTCAACCGGATGCTTGTCGGCCAGTCGCCTGATTAAATCGGCAAACCGCCGATCCAGATCGTCTTGAATCAACGCCTGGGCGACCTGCGCGCGAGCTTCCGGCTCTAATTGACGAATAGCCCGGATTAAATCGTCAAGCGACAGTCGAACATTGGGAATGGTTACAGTTTTGGAAGTCATAAATCCCTTCCATTTCATAAATGGCGTCTTCGACCAATATTATAGCACGGATTCTCTCTCGGAATGTCTCGCGGAATCCGAGTTCATCGAAGAAGCCATCACTCCGAAATCCCGGTTCTTTAAGATTCGTTCATCGACCACAAGGGATCATATGTCTTGTGCACCCAACCGTTTTTACTGGAAAGGTTCGACTCACACTCAAAGCGGTTTAGTGATCGAGACAGGTCCTTACCGTCGCAACACCATAAACAGCAACGCCCCCAACAAAACCACCCCGATCAGCACCGCGCCCAGGCCCAGATAGACGATCCAGTTTGAACCCCCATCCCGACCGCCGGTTGCCGGGACTGTGGGTGTGGCAGCTCCCGCTTCGGCCGTCGCCGTCGCGTTCGATTGCGATTCAGGCGTGGGTGTCGGGCGCAGCCGGCTGCCGAATTCCAGCCCGACCGTCTGCCCCTCGACCACGTTGATCGTCGCGTTGGCCTGTGTGGTCATCTCCAGCGTCGGCGACAACGTCTGACCGACCTGATAGGCCCCGGCCGGGAGGTTACTGAAACAGATCGGCGTTTCGGTGCCGGTCGACACCGCCTGGCCGACGACAGTTGTGCCCTGGGCCACGGTCAGCATCACGCCGGCCACAAACGACTCGTCGGCATCACGAAGGCCGTTGGCGTTGGCGTCGAGGAAAGCGTTGACGCAAATGGTCGCCGAGTTGACCGGCGTCGGCGTGTCTGTCGCGACAGCCTGGGTCATCGTCGCCGCCACCGTGGCCGCGGCCGCCTCGGTGGGAACGCCCCCGGTGGGCGCGGGCAAGGCTGTGGGTGGCGGCTGGGTGGCAGGAGCCAGGGTCGGCAAAGGTGCGGGCGTGTTGGTGGGTGGGGTCTGGGCCACGAGCTGCCCGGCATCAAACCATACATCCATGAACTTGCGGCACTGATTGACGCCGGTGACAGCCCAGTTGGATGACGTGAAGACGGTGATCTTGTCACCAGTCGCCGTCGCCTCCACCGAGAACTCCTGCCAGGTGTCGTGGGGCGAGCCGGCCATTCCCCAAACCACATCACCGTCACTCCACGATCCGCCGCCGTTGGGATCGATACCGGCGCGCATGTTGACCTGCAGCGTAGATTCAGACGGCTGCGGATAGGGATCCATCCCTCCCCGAGCGCGACCCTGGAACGAGAAGCGATAGGTCGTGCCCGGCGTGGCGGGCACCGTTTGAAAGACGCCGCCCGCCCACGTGTCCCAGGTGTTGCCGACATGCTGCGAGGCCGAGCCGTCGCGCACGAGAGCGGGGTTCGTCTCGACGATCCATTTAGGCTCGTAGTGATAGGCCACCAGGCACTCTTCATCCTGCCTCGGGCTGGTCATAAACCATCGCTGCCAGCCGTTGGCCACGCCGTTGCTGAAGGGTTGCTCAAAGCTGGGGTTTTGCAGCAGATTGGCCCCCTGCTCAGCCGGAGCGGCGTACCCGCGGCCGGTGATGAGAACCATTGAACTCAGAAAAAGGATTAGGAAGGATAATAATTTCTTGTTTTTCATCTTTCAGTTATGGCGATATGGCGGGTCATCGTATCGTGAATAACCCAGGATTTATTCAAGGTCATCGATGTTGCGGAATTGTCGTCCATCGTTGCCATCCGATGAGGAATTCCGCGACTGCCTGATTAGCAAGATTAACACAGCCCCCAACAAGAGTAAACCCCCCATGAAGAGAACGGCGACCCCGGCCAGTTGGGGAAGCATCCCGGAGATGCCGTTTGCGCCCGGTTCGGGGGTGGGGGTATCGGGTGGCGCGGTGGGCTGTATCGTCGAGCCTGATAGCGCCGCGCTTGCCGGCGTGGCCGTCTGCACATCAGCAAAGAAGCTGCCGAATGCCTGGTGCAGCTCGCTGCCCGCGGCCAGCGTCAGCGTCCAGTTCCCCCCGGTGGTCAATATCTCGCCGGGGGCCACGGAGCGGGTGATGCGGTATTCGCCCGGCGACAGACCGCTCACGCATTTCGGCTCCGAGCGGCCGTCGGTGATGTAATTGGCCACCACGGCCTGGGTGTTGTAGATGGTGAACGCAACCGCGGACCGCAACGGCTCCCCGTCGCCACGAACTCCGTTCCGATCCAGATCGTCAAATGCCGACAGACAAATGGCCGCCTCGGAGGGGGTGGCGCTCGGCTGTGGCGTGGGCGGAGGCAATGTCGCCGTCGGGATAAGCTCCTCCGGTGGGATGGCCTCCGGTGTCGCGTAACCGATGATAAGCGCGTCACCGGGGCTGATGATCGAATTCTCAGTCAGGTTGTTTAGGGCCAGTAGATCCGGCAGACTGATTCCGGCGCGGGCGGCGATGCCCCACATCGAATCTCCGGCCTGGACGATGACGATAACCGCGCCCGTTTCGTCCGGCGTGGGCGACACCCAGACGGGCGGTAGCGGGGCGGGGTCATCCTGACGCTGAGGCGCGGCCGCGGCGCTCAGCAACAGCCCGATCAACAGGAGCCGGTGCGGCAGCCTGAACCTGGACATAGACAGCAACCACTCCTTGCCCTTATGGTCCCGGCCGCAGAAGGATTTTGTCATCGACGGCCTGTCCCTGGGCATCGAGCACCGGCAGGCGCTCATTCGTGTCCGTCCAGTATAGCCCAATTTGAATTTGGTCGCCCGCCGGATCGAACGGCCGGGGCAGTTGCAGGCGGTGACGCTCCCCAATTGCCACGCCCGGCCGCCAGCCGTCGACCGGCCATAATCCCCAACCTAGAGGTCCATCATACTGCGTCACAACGCCCTCCGGCCCAACCACGTGGACAAACAAATTGGGCAGGCGGCCGCCGGTCTGCAGCGCCTCGCTCGCCTCCCAACGCAGGGCAATCTCGACCATATCAGGCGCGATCGGCTCGACTTCGGCCTTGTGCAGCCCTAGCAGACCGTCAAAGTCAGCAGTGGGCGTTGCCTCATCCGCTCCGGGGGTAATGGCGTAGCGCGTGTAAAGAGAGTAAGGCTCAGGCTCCAAATCGCCGCGCGCCAGAGGGCCGGGAGAGACATCAACGACGACCGGAGGAACGACGGCCACGCCGAGGTAATCCAGAGACTCATACGGCCAGGCATAAACCGTCGCCGGGCCGTTGGGCAAATCAGGTAAGCCTTGCTGTCTATCGAAGAGCATGACCGGCCGTTGGCCCAGCAGAAAGCGCACGGACGGCCAGCCGTCGGGAAAGCGCCGGTCAAGGTAGACAGAAGATCCGGCATCGACATCAGCCGCGACGGATTGAGCCAGTTCGGCCGCGGCCGATTCAAACAAAAAGCCCGTGTCCGGTTGGCGAGCATAGACGGCATAATCCCGGATGGTCAGCACCGCGCTTCCGGCCAGCAGCAGTAGGACCGCCGCGCGCCGGATCGGAACGGACAGCCTTTGCCAATCCCACAGGAGCGCCAGCCCGATGGCCGGGAAGAAAACGGCCCCCGGCAGCACGCCGACGGCGCGCAGAAAATGAGGCGCGTCTTCGGCCAGAATCGTCGGGCCAAGCATGACCAGTTGCCAGAGCAAGAGGAACGCCGCCGCCGGCCGTCGCCAACGCCACAAACACCAGACCAGCCCGGCGAGAAACGGCCCGGCCATCAGCCAGTCAAAGACGGGGCGGCCCATCGGATTATCGCTCTTGAGGACGGCGTCATAATTAAGCAAGGCGTTGTGGCGCAGGATGGCATCGCCGCGATAGAGATACATCCCCAGCGCCCGGCCGCTATTGCTCAGCAGCGCGCCGATAGGGTTGCCGCCACTCACCTCCGGACTGAGAATCGATACTTGGCCGGCGCGGCCAAAAAATAACGACGGGTCGGCAATGAACACCGTAGCCAGCGGCGCAATAGCCAACGCCCCGCCCGCGAGGAACCATAGCGTTCGGCCTCCGTCCCATAACCGCTCCCGCCGGCCGGTGGCGACGAGGTAGGCAGCGAACAGCAGCAACAGGAGCGGCGTAAAGCGGACGGCCAGATAGGTGTAGAAGCTGAGGCCATAGGCCAAACCCGCCGGAAACCACAGGACGGCTCGCCGCTCGCGATAAGCCCGCGTGCCCAACCAGAAGGCCGACGGCAGCAACAGGGCCAGCAGCCCGGCCCGCAATCCGATGCGACCGAGATGGACAGGCCACAACATGACGGCCCATAGAAAGGCGGCCAGCATGCCCGCTGTGCGGCCAAACCACGCTCGGCCGAGCAGGTAGGTCGGGATGGTCGTCAATGCGCCGATGATCGCCGCGGGCAGGCGCAGCGCGAAAGTGGTCTGCTCGAAAAGAGCGATAGCGGCCGAAACGAGATAGATGTAGAACGGTTCGCGGCCGTTGTTGGCGGGGAAGAAAAGGGCCAAATTGCCGCGCAGGACTTCCAACGCATCAAGGCCGTTGTAGGCCTCATCCCGATAAGGGCCGGGGGGCCACTCCCCCAACCGGTAGAGACGCAGGCCGGCGGCCAACAGCACCGCCACAAGCAACAAAGCCCATCCCAAGCGGGACAGGCCGTGAGTTCGCTCCGAGAGGGACTTCCGCAAGGTTGCCAAAGCTCACGCAGTATAGCAAAATAGCGTATTGCGTCAAAAGCGCTCATCCTTGGATGGCGCGTGCCCGGCAGCCCGGGACGAAGCGCTCCCGTTCGCAATCATGCCCTTCAGCGGCCGTACGTCTCCTTTTCAGCAGCATCGTCTGAATGGTACAGATCGACTATGCGTGTGCTCATGCTCTCCAAAGCCTGCCTCGTGGGGACCTACCAGACCAAGCTGGAGGCGATCGGCCGCTCTCCCGACATCGAGTTGGTCGCCATCGTGCCCCCCTCCTGGGACGATCCCAACGGGCCTGTCTCTCTGGAGCGCAGCCACACCGAAGGCTACGAGCTTTGGGTCGATCCAATTCGCTTTAACGGCCACTACCATCTGTATCACTTCCCCGATCTGCCGAAGCGACTGGCGCAGTTCCGGCCGGACATCGTCCACATCGACGAGGAGCCGTACAACCTGGCCACCTGGCTGGCCATGCGACAGGCGCGAGCGGCCGGGGCCAGGACGCTGTTCTTCACCTGGCAAAACCTGAATAGACGCTACCCGCCGCCGTTCAATCTGCTGGAGCGGAGCGTGCTCAACAAGATCGACTATGCCATCATGGGCAATCAGGAAGCGGTGCAGGTGTGGCACGCCAAGGGCTACAACGGGCCTCACCGGGTGATCCCTCAGTTCGGCGTCGATCCCGAGGCGTTTTCGCCACCTCCGTCACGCGGTCCCGCCGTGATGTTTGTCATCGGCTCGGCCAACCGGCGACTGGTTCATGAGAAGGGGGTCGATCTGTTGCTGCGAGCGGCCGCCGGATTACCAGGCGATTGGCAACTCCGCATCGCCGGAGACGGCCCCGCTCTGCCCTCATTACGTCAACTGGCGGCCGACCTGGGAATCGCCGATCGCGTTCGCTTCGACGGCCCCATCCCCTCCGGCCGGGTGGCCGACTACCTGCGCGAGTTGGACGTTCTCGTTCTGACCTCGCGCACGATGCCCAACTGGAAAGAGCAATTCGGCCGCGTGCTGGTCGAAGCGATGGCTTGCGGCGTGCCGGTCATCGGCACCCGCTCCGGTGAGATTCCTCACGTCATCGGCGATGCCGGCCTTACTATTCCAGAAGAGGATGTAGACGCACTTCGGACTGGACTGATACAATTAATACAAAGTGACGCGCACCGCCTTGATTTGGGGTCGCGCGGGCGGCAACGGGTGCTGGAACGCTTTACCCAAGCCCGAATCGCGGCCGAGACGGTCGAAGTTTATCGGGCCATGCTGGCCGCGCCGGCGGATTAGCCGCTCGCCCGTGGGCTGTAATAGTTATTCTTATTAGATTGCTAATGATCGAACTGACGATACCGGATAGCCAGGGCAATACCGGTTAATTTATGAAGACAAGTAATGAGTCCGAGCGACAACCGCGCCTGGCCGTGCGCCTGGTGGGGCTGGCCCTCATCACTTTCTCCGTTTTCGTGGCGACCTATCTGGTCGTGACCTATTTCGCGCTCCAAAGCGGCCAGAGCCTGCGCGTCGAGCAGGAAGCCCGGAACCGCCAGGAGCAGATCGGCCGCCAGTTGGAACTGGCCCGCGAAAACCGCGCCGAAGGCAGCGACAACCTGGCCCTGACCCGGGTTGAGTATGTGCTGGGCCTCGACCCAGGTAACGCAGACGCGCTGGCCTTGCGGGAAGAACTGGCGCGCGCGACGCCGGAACCGACGGCCGCGCCCGCTCAACCCACGGTCGAGGCTACGTCCGGTGAAAACACGGCCGCCGCGCCAGATGACAGCGAGGCCCTCCCCGAATTACAGGCCATTCGAAGACTGGTCTTGGCCGAGCGCTGGAACGAAGCGCTACCGGCCTTGCTGGCCTTCCAGCGGAAATACCCCGGCCACGAACGCGCCGACACCGACCGGATGCTGTATGACACCTATATCGGGTTAGGGCTGAAAAACATCAACTCGGACAAAATCGAATTGGGTCTGAACTACTTTTCACAAGCCGAACGGCTGGGCAATCTGCCGCAGGAGGCGCTGGATTATCGCGTCTGGGCCGACCTGTATTTTCAGGCCGTAGCTTATTCCGGCGTCAATTGGGAGATCTCCAGCGGCTACTGGCGCGACCTGTGCGCGGCCGCGCCCTTCTTCAAAGACGCCTGCAACCGGTTGGATGTGGCTCTGGAAGGGTTTGGCGACCAACTGGCGTTCCAAATGGAGTGGTGTCCGGCGATAACGGTCTATCAGGAGGCATGGAACCGGCGGCCGAGCCAGCTCCTGGAGACCAAGTTGGCCAACGCCCGCGAGGGTTGCGCCTCAGCCACGCCCGTGCCCATCACCGGCACCATCCCCTTCACCGGCACCGCGCCCATCACCGATACCGTCCCAACAACGCCGGTGGAGCCTGGGGGTTAGATAAACGATGGCGGAACGGGGAGAATCTCTGAGCGACCGGGAGCTGGACGTGCTGCGTCGTCTGGCCGCGGGCGAATCAAATAAAGCCATCGCTGACGGGTTATCCATTAGTCCTTACACCGTTAAAACCCACCTGCGCAATATCTACACCAAGCTGGACGTCTCGACACGAACGGAGGCGATGACGGTCGCCTTGCAGCAGGGCATGTTGAGCGTGGCAATGGTCGAGGGGCAGGAGACGGTCGAGACGGAAGGGCCCGACACCACCGACCCGCAAACCATCGATACAGCGGCACACGTTGCACCATTTCCCCAGATCGTCGAGAGCCAAACAACCGACGCTCCATATCGGACCGTCGTCTCCCATCGCTGGCGCATCCTCAGTGTCGCTCTGCTGGCTCTGCTCGCGCTGGTGGTCGGCATATTCCTGTTCATCCGCTGGCGCGAGGGCACGCTCGCCGCGACCCCGGTCGAACCGTTCGCCGAAAAGCCGCTGGGTGAGACTCGCTGGTCCGGCAGCCGCCCCATGCCCATCGCCCTCGCCGGCCGAGCCGCAACCGCCGTCGGCCTCGATATCTACATCATCGGCGGTGAAACGGCCGAGGGAATCACCGATCAGGTGCAAGTCTTCAACACGGCCGATCGAACCTGGCGACGAGCCACGAGCAAGCCGACGGCCATCAGCTCGGCCACCGCGGCCGAACTGTTTGGCGAGATCTACGTCCCCGGCGGCCTTCTTGGCGACGGCCGCCCGACCGATATCGTCGAGGCCTATAGCCCATCGCAGAACGCCTGGCGACGGATCGCCCCGTTGCCGCAGCCGCTGGCCGGGGCGCTGGCCGTAGCCGACGGCGGGTTCCTCTACGTGCTGGGCGGCCGCAGCGAGAACGACGTCCAGGATACCGTCTATGTTTACGATCCGGCGGCCGATAGCTGGCGGCCGCTGGCCTCGCTGCCCGAACCGCGTGCCGACGCGGCCGGCGGCGCGCTGACCGGTCGCATCTACGTCGTCGGAGGGTCTGATGGCAAGGCTCAGCGGGGCAGTTGCTTCACCTACGACCCATCGGCCGACACCTGGGACGAATGCCCTGCGATGATGCAGACGCGCGCCGCGGCCGGGGCCACCGTGTTACTCAACAAACTCTACGTCATCGGGGGCACCCAACCGGAGTCCGGCGCGGCGGCCGAGCATGGCGAGGTCTACGATCCCAACAGCCGCACATGGACCGTGCTGAACCTGCCGCCCAATACGGCCGCCTGGAGCGATCCGGGTGTGGTCCATGTCGAGGCGCGCATCTACGCCATTGGCGGGCGCCTGGGCGAGACGCTCAGCGATGCCGTTCTGGTCTACTCTCCCTTGGCCTTCCAGACCTACATCCCCGCCGCGCCATCCGATTCAGACAAATAGCTCCTCCGACCGCCGGACAACCCAACCGACCCTGGATCCCGGTGCGACACAGGCAGCGCCAATCGGGGGAGGCTCCACCCTCCGCTCCCCGTATCCCAATCTTTTAACATTCTGTCGCCGCGGGGCAGGTTGTAATTAACCCGCCGGATCGTGTAGAATATCGACATAATGCGATCCGCCTACGACGATTCCGGCCAGGAGGACAGGCCTTTTTTGCGGTTCATCGGCCGCAATTTGGCCGTGCTCGCCTTTTTGGCCCTGTCGGCGGGCGCGATGCTGGCGGCCTATTTCTACTTCAGCCCGGCCAGCGGCGTGGCGGAGGTCGTGGCCGCAGGCAGTTCGAGCGGCGCCTTTTCCGCTCCCTTCTCCAAGCCCGTGCCGCCAAAACCCATTCGACAGCGGCTGGCCCAGAGTCCCGGTCCCATTCGCATCGGCATCATCTCCGGCCACAAGGACTTTGACTCCGGCGCGGTTTGTGCCGATGGCTTGACCGAGGCCGAAGTGACCGAAAACATCGCCGCGCGCGTCGTCTCTGCCTTGCAAACGCGAGGCATCGCCACCGACTTGCTGGGCGAGTTCGACCCGCGTCTTGAAGGCTACATCGCCACCGGTCTTGTCTCTATCCATGCCGACTCGTGCGATTACTTTAACGATCAGGCGACGGGCTTCAAGATCGCCGGATCGGGCTATACCGATTCATCCAGCCTGTCCATTTGCGTGGAAAACGCCTACCGTCAGGGGACGGGGATGAGTTATCATTCCAACACCATCACCCCCCACATGACCGATTACCACGCCTTTCGCCAACTCGCGGCCGGCGTGCCCGGCATCATCATCGAGGTCGGTTTCATGAACCTCGACCGGCAACTGTTGGAAACCCAACCCGATCGGGTGGCCGCAGCCATCACCGACGGGATTTGGTGTTTTATCGATCAAGTCCGTGGTGGCGTATCCGTCCTGCAATCGGCCGCGCCACCGGCCATCGCCCCACCCGAAGGCGGCGGCTAACAGCACCGGCGAAAACAGGCACCGCCAGGCTTGTAAACGCATGACACACTATAACCCCTCCATCGACCAGACAATCGCCGAAGCAAGGCGAGCCATCGAAAACGATCGCATCGAGGAAGCTCGCCCCTTGTTGCGGGATGCCGCTCGTCGCGCCCCCAATGACTCGCGCCCGTGGCTCATGTTGGCCGGTATCGCTCCGACATCGCGCGAGCGACGGGCCTATCTGGATCAGGCCCACCGGCTTGACGCCCAACCGGCGCCTCCCTCGGCCGGTCCCGCGCCGGTTCGTCGACGCCGTCGCACCCGAACGCATCAACCTCGCCCGTTCGGCTGGATGATGGGCATGCTCGCGTTGCTCCTTCTGGTGGCGGGGGCGGCCTTCACCATCAATCCCGACAGCCGGGCGATGCTGGGTGATATGGCCAATCGCGTATCCGCTCTGGCGGGAATCGCTGCGCCGGCCATACCCACGGCGGCCGTTCCGGCCAATACGCCCATACCTGTTCAGATAGTCGCCGAAGCGGCCGCGCCGTCGCCCACCAGCCCGCCGGTCTTCCCCACCAAGGACGTGACCGTCGCCGGGCAGCCGCTGCCGACCTGGACACCGACCGTCGAACCGACGCCGACGCTGGCCCCCACCATGACCCCCAGCCCAACGCCCGAGCCGCCCCCGACGGCCGAACCGATCCCGCTGACCTCCGGCGCGGCACCCCGTCCGGCAGAAGTGGGCGAGGGCGAGCGCTGGATCAATGTGAATTTGTCCACCCAGACGCTCGTCGCCTATGAGGGGGATAACCCGGTGTTCGAAACGCTCGTCTCCAGCGGCTTGCCGCAATGGCCGACCGTGGTCGGTCAGTTCCGAACCTATATGAAGTACGAGAGCCAGACGATGAACGGCTACCTGTTAGGCTACGACTACTACCTGCCTGACGTCCCTTTCGTGATGTACTTTTTTGAGGACTACGCCATTCACGGAACCTACTGGCACAACAGTTTCGGCACGCCCATGAGCCACGGCTGTGTCAACATCAGCACGCCCGACGCCCAGTGGCTGTTCAATTGGGCTCCCGTCGGCACTTTTGTCAATGTGACCTATTAAGCCATTATTTACAAGGCTTCACGACAATCGGTGCGTCCGGGCCGGACAGGTCTGGTTGACTGCACAAATGCGCTCAAGTTTTTCGAATAGTTTACAAAGCCTGCCATGATTGCTTGAGAAAGAGCAGGGGCGCAGAGGAGCAGGGGCGCAAGGGAGGTCCTGTAATCCTTGCACACCTGCCCCTGCATCAAAGAGGTACGACATGCCATTGAATATCATCATCGGAGCGCAGTGGGGGGACGAAGGCAAGGGCCACATCACCGACCGGCTGGCCCATGACGCGGCCGTCGTCGCCCGCTACAGTGGCGGCGACAACGCCGGGCATACCGTGACGATCGCCGGGGAGATCTTCAAGCTGCACCTCATCCCTTCCGGCATCATTCATCCCGGTGTCATCTGCCTGATCGGCAACGGCACGGTCATCAATCCCGCCGTCCTGCTGCGCGAGATGGACATGCTGGTGGCGCGGGGCGTGGATGTCTCGCCGTCGCGGTTGAAAGTGAGCGGCGGCGCGCACCTGATCACCCCGGCCCACATCGCCATGGACAAGGCCCACGAGCGTTCGCGAGGCCGGGAGGCCATCGGCACGACGATGCGCGGCATCGGCCCGACCTACACCGACAAAGCCCGTCGGGAGGGGTTGCGGGCCGAACTGTTCGCCGATCCCGAGGCCTTGACTGAGGCGGTGACGGCTCACGTGGCGCTGAAAAACGAGGCGCTGGTGGGCGGCTATGGCGCGGAACCGCTGGACGCGCAAGCGATAGCCACCGAATTCGCCGATCACGCCCGCCGCCTGGCCCCCTATCTGGTCGACGGCCCCTTGCTGGTCGATGAAGCGCTGCAACGTGGCGGGATGGTCCTGGCCGAGGGCGCGCAAGGGACACTGCTCGATATCGATCACGGCACCTACCCGTTCGTCACCAGTTCATCGCCGACCTCCGGCGGGGCGATGATCGGGCTGGGCGTGGGACCGCTCATGGTAGATCGCGTCATCGGCGTGGCCAAGGCGTTCACCTCGCGCGTGGGCAGCGGGCCGTTCCCTACCGAACAGGAAGGCGAGACGGCCGTCCGCCTGCGCGGGACGGGCGATAAGCCCTGGGACGAGTTCGGCACCACAACCGGGCGGCCGCGGCGGGTAGGCTGGCTCGATATGCCTATTTTGCGCCACGCTCGCCGGGTCAACAGCGTATCGGAATGGGTGCTGACCAAGCTCGACATCCTGAGCGGACTGCCGGAAATACCTGTATGCGTGGCTTATGAGTTGGACGGTCGCCGGGTGGAGTCATTTCCTCACGACCCCCGGGCGTTGGCCCGATCCCGACCGATCTACGAGATGTTGCCCGGCTGGGAAGAGGATATCATGGGCGCGCGCCGGCCGGAGGATCTGCCCGACGCGGCGCGACGCTACGTGGAGTTCGTGAACGAAAGCACGGGCACGCCGGTCAGCTTCGTGTCTGTGGGGCCGGGGCGCGAGCAGTTTATCGAAATGGGTTGATCGAACGCCCCTCCACGAGTAAACCTCGCGACCGGACGTTCGATCGGCTTTTGCTCCGCAGCTTGGGATTAATCCGTATCAACGACGATGGGCATATCGCCGATCCCTTCCTCGATCGGCATCGGCACCGCATCGGCATTGATCAGTGCCGCTTCCAGCTTCACCAGATCGACGGTCATGGTACCATCCTCTTGTCCGACATCGACGATAGTGCTGCGATCGATAACGCGCTTGGCGGCAAGCGGCCCTTCGACAAACGTTTTCGAAAGCGCGTAGGCGGTGATGTGGCCGGCCGGATCGACGATGACGTCGCCGACGATGCCCAGACGTGTACCGGCGGGCGAATTCACCTCGCGGCCGATCAGCTTTTCGCGGCGTAACCAGCTCTTGGCCGCCGGGAACGCGCTATCGTCAGTGACGGCCGCGCTGTTGTTCACCAGCACGGCGTCCGCACCATAGACAGAGACGTCGCCGGCGAGGATCAGTTCCGCCTTGCGTCGTACCAGCCCCTGCGAACCGATGTACAGGCCGAGCACAGCTTCGCAATTGGAATCAAGATAAAGGTCCTGCACCTTGCCGAGCAGCTTGCCCTCATCGATGGAATAGATGGGTTTGTTGATTAACTCTTTAGCGAGCCTCATGATAAACAATATCCTCCAGATGGTATTGTCAAACTATTTCGACATAATATAGAGCTATATCGCTATTGCGCCAGAAATTTGACCGCTTCTTCGACGCTTTCCTCGGGGCTAATCTTCAGCCGTATATCCTCAATCGTCCCGTCCGCGCCGATGATGGCGTGACCGCGCAGTATACCCATGTAGGCCTTGCCGAACATCGATTTTTCGCCCCACGCGCCATAGGCTTCAGCCACCTGATGGTCGGGATCGGAGACAAGCGTATAGGGCAGGCGCTCCTTGGCTTTCCATTTGGCCAGGGCTTTCGGCTGGTCGGGGCTTAGGCCGATGACGGTGGCGTTGGCCGTCTCGATGCGCGGGAACGTGTCCCGAAAACCGCAGGCCTGTTTGGTGCAGCCGGGGGTATCAGCTTTGGGATAGAAGAACAGCACCACGCGACGGCCGCGCAAATCGGACAGCCTGAGCGAGGTATTTTGGTCGGTCAGCAGCTCAAAGTCGGGGGCGATATCGCCTACTTGTAACATATTCGTTCTCCTGAATTCCTGACGGAAGTGAATTGTTCCATTCCCGCCTGATTATAATTCATGATTTTGAGTTCACGACACCGTCGAGCTTGTGCGTTGGGCGCGGCGTTCCTCCAGCTCATGTTGAATCGACTCGTATGACTTGCGGTCGATCGGGAACCGCCAGGCCAACGCCAGCGATAACGTCAGGGTGATGGCGGGCAAAATGGTGACCAGCAT
>CAZZJN010000029.1:0-26516 GCA_964654505.1 uncultured Ardenticatenaceae bacterium
CGGCGCCGATGGGCACGTCCCCGGCGACCACCCCTTCCCAACCTCGCACGGGGTACCCCTCCGCGCGCAGGATGTGGGCGACGCCCTTGATATATTCCACCCAACCGGCGTCTTTATGCCGCAGGTCCTCGAGATCGAACTCGGCCGTTTCCCCGAAATCGACCGAGTGGACGATCACCTCTCGGCCTTCCCGAGGCCGCAGTGCGATCCAGGCGGCGCGATCGATGGCCATCGGCAGCACAAAGCCGTCGTTGTAGTCGGTATGCTCGCCGATCAGGTTCACCCGACCGGGAGCGCGAACAAGCAATGACGACGGTTCGCCAAACATCTCCACAAACCGCCGGAGCACTATTTGGTCTATCGAGGTGGACATGTCAGGATAACCGGATATTCGACTATTGATAGTTGATGCTAGAGCAGCCGGTCGGCAAAAGCGGGCAGAGCGGCCGTGCCGCCGGTATGCCAGAAGAGCACGCGCTGGCTGCGAGTGAATGCGCCCCAGCGAATCAGATCGATCAAACCGCCAAACGCGCGACCGGTATAGACCGGATCAAGCAGGATGCCTTCCAGTTGGGCCAGTTGCTTGATGGCCTCGCGCTCGTTTTCGCCGACGCGAGCGTAACCTTCGCCAATATAGTCATCGTTCACGTTGACCAGATCGGCTACGGAGATCGTGCCCAGGCCCAAATGAGTGGCAGTGGCGGTCGCCAGGGCCGCCACCTGGGTTTGCAGCGCGTCAGCCGGGTTATCAACGCTAATGCCCAAAACCGAACCGCGATAACCGAACGCCCGCGCGCCCAGGACAATCCCGGCCTGTGTGCCGCCGCTGCTGCTGGCAAAGACGATAAAATCGATATTTAGATGGAGTTCCGCCAGTTGATCCATCAACTCGCGCATAGCCAGTACGTAGCTGGTCGCCCCAAGGACATTGGAGCCGCCGAGGGGGATCAGGTATGGCTTCCGGCCGATAGCCCGCAAATCAGTCATGACGCGGCTTATTTCTTCGTTACCATCCCCTGCCTCGCTCCAGTAAACGAACGCGCCTAACAGATGATCAAGCAGAAGGTTGCCGGTGGTTATCTCCGGCTTGCGGCCACGCAACACCAGACTGCAACCCAGACCCAGGCGCGCGGCAGCTGCGGCCGTTTGGCGGGCGTGATTGCTCTGGGGCGCGCCGGTCGTCACCAGGTGGTCGGCCCCCTGGGCCAGCGCGTCCGCCACCAAAAACTCCAGTTTGCGCGTCTTGTTACCGCCCGTCGCCAGGCCCGTCTGGTCATCGCGCTTGATCCAAATCTCGGGGCCGCCCAAAACCTTGCTCAGCCGATCCAGGCGCTCGATCGGTGTGGGAAAGAATCCAAGCGAAACTCTCTCGGGAAATTTCGGGTCCATAAATATTTCTTTGGCGGAGTTCGCGAGTCCGCGAGAACGCCATCCGGAATGTATTGTAAACCGAATCGGCAGGCATGTCGACGCTCGATTAGACCCCAGGAAAGCCCGGCATAAGCCCCACCGTCATGACAGCGACGACCAGACTTCCAGCTTGCCCTTCACGCGCCGGATGACCTCATCGGTGAATTGATCGGTCTGTGCCGTGCCGGTCAGGTCGGCTGTGCGAATGCCTTCATAGACCGCCTCCAGTGTGGCTTCGTAGATCGCGCGGCTGGCCGTTTTCAGCTCCTTTTCCTTCATATAGCTCAACAAGCCGGCCGCAGCCAGGATCATGGCCATCGGGTTGGCGACGTTCTTCCCCTGCAGGCTGGGGGCTGTGCCGTGAGGGGCTTCGGCCATCACGCAGTCGATCACACCCTCCTGATTGAGCGAGATGACCATCGACTCCGACCCGGCAATTGAACCAAACATCTGCAAGACCAGATCGGAGAGCAGGTCGCCGTCGCGATTGAGCGAAGGGATGACCAACGACTCGCCCGATGTCGCCAGTAACAGGGCGAATGTCGCATCGATGAGTTGAGGCTCATAGCGCACATCGGGATAACGCGCCGCGGCCGCGTCCATCTCCTCCTTGAACATGCCCTCATAGACCGGGCTGACGGTGAACTTGGGGCCGCCGAACACTTTGGCGCCATTACTCCGCGCGTGCTGGAAGGCGAAATCGGACACCGCCCGGCAAACCCAACGCGAAATCTTCTCCGTGCGATAGGCGATCTCGTCCAGGCTGCCGGCCTCACCCTCACGCCATTCGCGCGCGCCATAGGCATCATCGCGGGCCATGCGCACGATGCTGATGGGCGCGTAGAAGCCACCGACGGGGCGCACGCCGGGAATACGCCGGCCGGTGCGCAAGATGATCTCGGCGTCCATCACATCCCGCAGAATGGCGTTGGGGCTGCCCACATCACCGCGCCCTTCCGGCGTAACCGTCGCCGCCTTCAACCCGACCCGGTATTCACGGATGGCCCGCCCGGCTTCATAGACAACCTGGTTATCGGTCGCGCGACGATTCCCCAGGCTCAGGTCAAAACGCAGAAACTCCAGCGGGTAGCGAATGACGTCCTCGCTCAACACGCGTAATGCTTCTTCCAACAACTCCTGCCCCGTCTGGTCCCCGTCAAGTACGATAATGGTTCGGCTCATCTTGTTTTCTGTCTCTCCTGTCGATATTGGGATTCGGGGGTCGCGCTCGTTCCACGATATCATCCCGGCAAAGCAGGCTCATTCACCCCACCACGACGGCCGCGCAAGTAATTCAGATAGCGAGGGATCGCCTGTGTATAGAGGCGATACAGGATCGGCCGCACCGGATAATCCCACGCGCCGATGAATCGCACCACCTCGCCATTAAAGCCGGCCTTGAAGCGCCACACGCCCCACATGCGATCCGCCTCGTTGAATTCATCCGGCGCGCCCCAAAAGTCATAGACCTTGCACCCTTGGGCGCGCGCCCAACGGATGGCCTCCCATTGAAGCAGGTGGTTGGGCATGCGCTCGCGATCCTCGTTGCTCGACGCGCCATACATGTAGGTGACGCGATCGCCAAAGCGCACAAGCACCACAGCGGCCACGGGACGCCCTTCGACCTCGGCCACAAGGGGATGGGCCAGGCCGGCCTCGTGGAGCGTCGCCCACCCATCCAGATAGTAGGCTGGTGGACGAGCGGTGAACCCGTCGCGGGCGGCCGTCGCCTGATACATCTCGGCGATGGTCGGGAAATCGGCCGGCGTGCCCGGCCGTACGACGACACCCTTGCGTTCGGCCAGCCGGATGTTGTAGCGCGTCTTCTGCTTCATGGCCGCCAACAACTGCTCTTCCGTGCCTTCCAGAGGCAGCTCAACCGTATTGCGAAACTGAATCTGTTCGTCGGAGGGTATCCAGCTGCGACTGATGAGGTCGCGCATGACGGCCGCGCCTAACGGGGACACGCGCGAATCCTCCAATCCCCAATTTCGGACTATCTCCGGGTCGATCTTGAGGAAGATAGCTCGCTCGCGATGGGCCAGCTTTTCCAGCAGCTTGAAAACCTGTCGGCGCAAGGCCACATCATGATAGTCGAAGGCCGGCCCCTTCGGCACATAGAGGACGCAGAACGGCAGTCGGGGGATGCGGCGTTTCAGCACGAGGGCGGTGGCCAAAGGCTCCCAGCGATTACCCGCCACCGCCAGCGTCATGGGCATGGCTTCCCAACCCCAGCGCGATTTGAATTGGCCCCAGGCCCAGCTCTGCAGGGCGTGGGCATTGGGCAATTGGCTCAGCGCGGTCTGCCAGGCGGCAGGGGAGCTTTCAAGCTTGAATGTCGCGGCGTTTTCAGCGGCTCGCGCTGTGGATTCAGCAATTGTCTTGTTCATTCGAATAAAAAGGTGCGGCCCAAAGCCGCGAATAATCAATATTACCCCGATATACTACCCGACGCACCTTGATACAAATTGAGTCTGGCCACAGTTTTGTTACAATTCGCCACATTTTACTGATTCATCATTCCGGAGGACCCTAGCAATGAAAAAGGCTCTGACCCAGATCGAAGGATGGATTGGACTAAGTCCGATCCTGCTCATATTCGCTCTGTTTATTCCCATCGCCATCTTTCTCGAATTCACCCACGCCGACCCCATGCTGATCTTGTTGGCCTCGGCCGCGGCGATCATTCCCCTGGCGGGGATGATAGGCGAAGGTACCGAGGCGCTGGCCGAGAAGGTCGGCGAGCGCGCCGGCGGTCTGTTGAACGCAACCCTGGGCAATGCGGCCGAACTTATCATCGCCATCGTCGCCCTGCGGCAAGGGCTGATCAACCTGGTGCTGGCCTCCATCACCGGCTCAATCCTCGGCAATCTGCTGCTCATCATGGGTCTCTCCTTGCTCGTGGGCGGCCTGCGACATGGGCTTCAATCATTCAACCGGGAACATGCCGGGCTTGATGGCACCCTGCTCGTCCTGGCCGTTTTCACCATGGCTATTCCCTCCTTCTTCAATCAGGCCATCGAACCGGACCACACGCGAGTCACATTGCTCAGCATTGGGGTAGCCATCGCCATCCTGGTGATGTACGGGCTGGTCATCCTCCACTCCTTCACGAGCAAGGCGCCCGCGGGCGATCCGCACGCCCGTGAAGCCCACGCCCCCTCCGGCTGGAGTACCTCTCATGCACTCATCGTCCTGGTCATCGCCGTCGGATTCATCGCCCTGCTGTCGGAATTCCTGGTGGGGGCGGTGGAGCCGGTCACTGAATCGCTGGGGTTGAGCGAATTCTTCCTGGGCATCATCCTGATCCCGTTGGTGGGCAATGCCGCCGAGCACTTCGTTGCGGTCCAGGTGGCGTCCAAGAACAAGATGGACTTGGCCCTGAGCATCGCCATCGGTTCCAGCCTCCAGGTCGCCCTCTTTGTCGCCCCACTCCTGGTCTTCATCAGCATCGCCTTGGGTCATCCGATGCCGCTGGAGTTCACGTCCTACGAGGTGCTGGCGGTCTCGGCGGCCTCGCTCATCGCCGCGCTGGTATCGCTCGACGGCCGCAGCAACTGGCTGGAAGGAGCCATGCTGCTGATGCTCTACGTGATCCTGGCGGTGGGCTTTTTCTTCCTGTAAAGTCGAAGGTATCGTGGCCGGGCGGTCGTTTGCCCGGCTGTTGATCTCGGTCTAGCGACCGCGACGTCGTTGATAGAGACGATGGAGCAGGTTGTTGTAGACGCGATCGGCCGCGCCGACTGTCCGCCTGATCTGCCCACCAAAGCCGCGCTTGAAACGATAGACCGGCCAAAGACCGTCGGCGCGATCAGTGAAACCGGCCTCCAGCGTCTCCTCGTCATAGTCGGGGATGCCCCACATATCATAGGTAGCGCAACCGCGCTCTCGGGCCCAACGGATGCCCGCCCACTGCGCGGCATAGGCCGGCATGCGCTGGCGCTCCTCGTCGCCCGACGCGCCGTACAGATAGGCGGCCGACTCTCCGGAGATGAAGACCATGACGCCCGCCAATGGCCGACCGTCGAATTCGGCCAGCCACAGCGCGGCGTTGTCAGGGGCGAATAACTCCAGAGCCGCGCGGTAATATTGAGGCTGATGGATACCAAACCGGTCACGCTCGCCCGTGGCATGCATCAGTCGGTTGAATGCCGGAATATCGGCCGCCGTCCCTTGCCGCACGGTCACGCCCTTCTTCTCCGCCAGCCGAATGTTATAGCGGGTCTTTTGCTTCATCGCCGCCAGAATCTCATCCTCCGACGGTCGCAGGTCGATGACGATGGTTCGTGGCGGCTGGATCGTATCCGGAGAAGCGACGCAACCATGCCGCTGGTAGAGAGCTTCCCACTCCGCGGCAGGCATCTCATCCTGCCAGATACGCGGCTCGAACTTAAGCAGTCCGGCCCCGCGCTCGTAGGCAGCCTGATCGATTTGGTTCAGGAGGACATTAACCTGCTCGTCATCGCCCCAATCAACCAGCGGGCCATGAGGAATATAGCCGATCTTCACAATGCCCATGGCCATCGAGCGGAACAGGATTTGGGCCCCACCCACAAGGCGGCCGTCGCGACGCATCCACACCCGGCGGGAAGTCCACCCGAAGCGCCCCTTCAGGCGCGCCCAATGGGTAGTTTGCAGCAGGCTGCCGCGCGGATGGGCCGCCACAAAGGCATCCCATTCGGCATCCGCCTCGGTATAGGGCTGTTCATCCAAATCAAACATTCTGGAAACCATAGGCCAGAGATTATACCCGCGTTCGTCATTCGGGGTCGATGTGTTAAAATGCAATCAGGTGATTTCCAGTGATCGACTTGGGGCGCTTAATATAGCCGCAAGGGGTCGGGCTGGTTTGAAATCCGCTCCCGCCTGATCATGTCGAAATTCACCGTCACCGGAGGAGACAAATGAGCCAGCCGAGTGTGCTCTATGACCTGCAGCAAATCGACACCGAAATCAGGGCCAAGAAGCAGCGATTGGGCGAGGTACTTCGCCTCCAGAAGGAGCCGGCCAATCTGATTGCCGCGCGCCAACATGCCGAGAGCATCGAAACCGATCTGAGAGAACGGCGCGCCCAACGCGAGAACCTGGTCCTGGAGATCGCCGGTTTGGCTGACAAGGCCAAGCGTTCGGAGGAACGTCTCTACTCCGGCGTCGTCAAGAACCCCAAGGAACTCGCGGACCTTCAACAAGAGGTCAAAGCCCTCGGCCGCCGGCGGGCATCCCTGGAAGATGACGCCCTGCTGATGATGATGGAGATCGACGAACGCAAGGCGGCTAAGGCCGAGGCTGATGCCGAGACAAACCGTTTGGCGACTGAGTTCGATTCCGCCTCGGCGGGATACAAGAAAGAGCAGGGCACCCTGGCGCTGCAACTGAACCAGCTATTGGAAAAGCGGCAACGGCAGCTGGCGCTCGTCCAGCCGGCGCTTGTGAAGACCTATGATGATCTCGCCCGACAGAAAAACGGCGTCGCCGTCGCCGGGCTGCGCAACAATAAATGCCAGGGCTGTCAGTTGACGCTATCTGCCAACATTATCCGGGCCGCCGGCGAAGGCAAGCTGGTCTATTGCGACAGTTGCGGCCGAATCCTGTGCCCTATCTGATAGCCGGAGAGCCGGCGAAGCTTACCTCCCATCAACCATCGAAAAAGGATAAATGATGAAACTCCTGGTCACCGGCGGAGCCGGTTATATCGGCAGCCATACTGTGCTGGAATTATTGCGAGCCGGTCATGACGTCATCGTTGTGGACAATCTGAGCAACAGCCATGAAGAGTCCCTGCGACGTGTGGAGGCGCTGGCGGGCAAGTCATTAACCTTTCATCGGGTCGATTTGCTGGATCGCGAGAGACTCGCGGCCGTCTTTGAATTCGAAGCGATCGACGCTGTCATCCATTTCGCGGCGCTGAAGGCGGTGGGGGAATCCGTCGCCCAACCGTTGCGTTATTACCGCAACAACATCACCGGGACGCTCAACCTATTGACGACCATGGACCAGTATGGCGTGCGCAAATTCGTCTTCAGTTCATCGGCCACGGTCTATGGCGACCCACCGGAAATGCCAATCACTGAGGACGTTCCCATGGCTCCGTTCAATCCCTATGGACGCACCAAAGCGATGGTGGAGGATATCCTGGCCGACCTGTGCCGATCGGATGAACGCTGGGCGGTCTCCATCCTGCGCTACTTCAACCCTATTGGCGCGGACCCCAGCGGAACCATTGGCGAAGACCCCAACGACATCCCCAACAATCTGGTGCCTTATATCACCCAGGTCGCCATCGGCCGCCTGCCCTATCTGTCCGTATTTGGTGACACCTATCCCACGCCAGACGGAACCGGCGTGCGCGATTACATCCACGTCGTCGATCTGGCCATCGGCCATCTCAAGGCGCTTAGTCTGCTTGATAAGAAGACGGGGGTATCTATCCACAATCTGGGGACGGGTCGGGGCTACAGCGTGCTGGAGGTCGTCGCGGCTTTCGAGCACGTCACCGGCCAAAAAATCCCGTGGCGCGTGATCGCTCCCCGGCCAGGCGACGCAGCGACATCTTACGCCGATCCGTCGCGTGCCGAGCGAGAGTTGGGCTGGAAGGCCGAGCACGGTTTGGATGATATGGCCGCCGACAGCTGGCGCTGGCAATCGCAAAACCCCAACGGCTACCGAAAGGATTAGAAGAAAGCGAACAAGCGGCCGTCAGCCATACTTGGGGCCGCGATAGGCCGCCACGATCTGGCCCATGATCGCCAGGGCGATCTCCTCTGGGCTGTCAGCGCCAATATCGAGTCCGATCGGGGCATGGAGGCGAGCCAACTCTTCCTCCGTGAAGCCAAGAGCAAGCAACCGCTCGTGGCGCCTGGCAGTCGTTCTCCGGCTGCCCAGAGCACCGACATAAAAGGCTTTGCTGTGGAGAGCCACATGCAGCGCGGGATCGTCTATCTTGGGATCGTGGCTCAAGGTCACGACCGCCGTCTCGCTATCCGGCGCGAGTTCAGCGAGGGCTTTATCGGGGAAAGCGCTGACCAATTCGTCAACGTCGGGGAACCGCGCCTCGCTGCCGAACGCCCGCCGCGGATCGATGATCATCGTCCGATAGCCGACGATTTTGGCTATCTGGACCAGGGGGATGGCGATGTGCGCACCGCCGATGATGATCAAGGTCGGCGACGGCCGAATGACATCGATGAAAATCTCAATCTCATCTGATAGCTGATGGCGGGCAGGCTTTCGGGCGGCCTCGGCGAGCGACATGACCGCCTCGTCCAGCTCGGGGGCGATGCTGCCGGTCGTCCGCCCGTCAGCGTCGATGATCATCTTGCGACCCAGCAGCCCTTCCGGGCCACGGACGACGGTCACGATAGCGCCGACCTCACGCTTCTCGACCCACTCCCGCGCCTGTCGATAAGCAGCCACATCCAGACATTCAACAAACACGTCGATCGTCCCGCCACAAGCCAACCCCACTTCCCAGGCCGATTCATCAGCCACGCCAAAATGCAGCAGTTGGGGCTTGCCGGTTATCAGGACGTCATCACCGGCGGCAATGACCGCGCCCTCGACGCAACCGCCGCTGACCGAGCCGCTGATGACCGCGCCGCCGGCCGTATAGGCCATCTTGGCTCCGTTTTTACGCGGAGCCGAACCCCATGTATCGATGACCGTCGCCAGGACGATGCCGGATTGCCCATCAGCCAACCATTGATCTACGTCGCCAATCACTTCTTTCATAGGGTTGATTCTAATGCATGAGTCGAGGTAGTCAACCACTCCATCCTGCTCCATCGCTCCTCTCAGCCACCACATCGTCGTTTGTGCCGGGTAAGGCGACGCGCCATAATCGCGTCTAGAGATCGCGTCGGCCGGAGCGTCCATCGAGTTTTCACCCGCAGCGGCTAGCGGCCCGGCGATATTCTCAATCGGCAAATCCGATGAGAGAGGAAGGGTTAATCATCCATGTCCAATCATAATCATCTTGAAGTTGCGACTCTGGGCGGGGGATGTTTCTGGTGTCTGGACGCCATCTATCGCGATGTGGAGGGCGTCGATCGGGTTGTATCGGGCTATTCAGGCGGGCATATCCCCAACCCGACCTATGAGCAGGTGTGCGGCAAACATACCGGGCACGCCGAGGTCGTCCAGGTCTGGTTCGATCCGTCCGTCATCTCCTACGAGGACATCCTCTATATCTTCTGGCGCATCCACGATCCGACGACGGCCGACCGACAAGGCAACGACATCGGCCCGCAATATCGTTCGGTGATCTTCTACAATGACGAGGCCCAACGCGCAGCGGCCGAGAGGACCCGCGCCGAGGCCGAGGCTGCCCACGTCTGGCCCGACCCCATCGTGACCCAGATCATCCCTCTCGAGGCGTTCTATGAGGCTGAGGGCTATCATCAGGATTACTTCATCAATAATCCCTACCAACCCTATTGCGCCTATGTCATCGACCCGAAGGTTCGCAAGTTTCGCAAATCCTTCGCCGACCGATTGAAACAGGCGGCTTGATAGCCGCCCGTTTCATCAACACATTGTTTCACATACAGGGCAGGGTCTGTGACCGGCTCTCGCTTGGGCCACAGACCCTGCTCTGCTGTTAATCCTCTTTATCGCGCTCCCGCAAGTGCGGAAACAACAACACATCGCGCAGCGTGCGGCCGTCGGTGAAGAGCATGGCCAATCGATCGATGCCCATGCCAAAACCACCGTTGGGCGGCATGCCATAGCGCATGGCCCGCAGATAATCCTCATCGATCGGATTGCGCTCTTCGTCGTCCTGGCCGAACATGTCTTGCAGCCCCTCAAAGCGCTTCCGCTGTTCGATCGGGTCGTTCAACTCCGTAAAAGCATTGCCCAGCTCCATGCCACCGATGAAGAACTCGAAACGTTCGACGTGCAGCGGATCCCCAGGCACGCCCTTGGCCAGCGGCGAAATGTCGCGGGGGTATTGGGTGATGAAAGTCGGCTGGATAAGATGCGGCTCGACGAAATCGCCCAGAAGGCCATCGATCAGCTTGCCCCACGGCGCGTCGGGCGGCGCTTCCCCGCCAATACCCTTGATCGCCGCCGCCAGAGCGCGGCTATCGGGATAATCCATATAATCAATCTCGGCAAACTGCTTAATCGCCTCGCGCATGGTCATTCGCACCCACGGTGGGGCCAGACTGATAGCCTGATCCTTAAAAACGATTTCAGTGGTTCCCAGCACCGCCTCGGCCGCATAGGCGACCATCCGCTCGGTAAAGTTCATGACGTCGTGATAGTCCCAGTAGGCGGCATAGAACTCCAACTGAGTGAACTCAGGGTTGTGCTTGAAACTGACGCCCTCATTGCGAAAGTCGCGGCCGATCTCGTAGACGCGCTCGTAGCCACCGACCAGCAATCGCTTGAGGTATAACTCAAACGAGATACGCAAATAGAGCTGCTGCTTGAGTTGATTATGATGGGTCGTGAACGGCCGGGCGGCCGCGCCGCCATAGAGAGGTTGCAGGATCGGGGTCTCCGCCTCCAGAAAATCGTTGTCGTCCATGAATCGGCGCAGAGCGCTGACGAGTCGCGCTCGGGTGCGGAAAATGTCGCGCACTTCGGGATTGACAGCCAGATCGGCATATCGCTGGCGATAGCGCTCCTCGACATCGGCAAAGGCGCTATAGCGAACGACCTGCCCGTCCACCTCCTGCTCCTTGGCCACAGGCAGAGGGCTGATCGACTTGCTCAGCATGACCCACTCGCGAACATGGAGGCTGACCTCACCCGCTCGGGTGCGAAACATCTCACCCCCGGCCTGGATAAAATCGCCCAGATCGACCAGCTTCCTGAATATGGTGTGGGACTCCTCGCCCACATCTTCACGTCGCAGGAACAACTGCAGGCGGCCGTGCTCATCGGCGATATGAACAAAGACGGACTTGCCCATATCGCGCATGCTCACCACGCGGCCGCAGACGATCACGCGCGGAGGCTCACCTTCGGCCGCGTTCTCAAAGGCCGCAATGGCTTCGGCCGTGGTGTGGGTTCGCTCGACTCGCAACGGATAAGGGTCGATCCCCTCGGCTTGCAGTCGGGCGAGCTTTTCCAGACGTTGTTCTTCTAATAGGTTTGGCTGCCAGCTCATCACATTCTCCGAAAAAAAAGCCCGTGCCGCGCAATCAATCGCGCTCACGGGCGAAGTTAAACCTGATTGGGCGGATGCGGATTATTCTACCCGAACCACCTGAAACTCGGTGATGCCGCGTGGGGCGTTGATGCGCACAACCTCACCGACCTTCACACCAACCAACACCCTGCCGAGCGGGCTTTCGTTGGAGATGCGCCCCGCCACGGGATCCGCCTCCAGGGGGCCAACCAGTTGGTAACGCTCTTCCTCGTCGTGACCAACCTCGATGACGGTCACCCAGTCACCCAGCTTGACCCGATCGTGGGGAGCCATATCCTCATCGATCAGTTGATAGTTATTGAGGATTTCGTCGAGTTCCTGAATGCGACCCTCGAGAAATGCCTGAGCATTGCGCGCGGCTTCCAGTTCAGCGTTGTCCACAAAATCGTCGTCCTGGCCATCTTCGAAGGCCCGGTGCAGCCGGTCAGCTACTTCCTCGCGGCCGACCGTGCGAAGATGTTCCAGTTCTTTGGTTAAACGCTCCAGACCTTCCCCGGTCAGGAGTGTGGGTTTTTTCGTCAGCATAGTTCCCGTCCCTGCAATGGAAAAACCGCTGGCACCAGCGGCAGATTAAAACACCCTCGTGTTTAATGCCCTAGTATACCTTGTAAAAATAAGTTGTAAAGCCTTAGGCCGGCGTTTTCTGCAATACCTCACCAATTGGGAGAATCGCTGCTCCAGCCTCGTCATCATACTCAAACGTTTTGCCGCCCGAACGCCCCAACGACAATGGCCCACCGACCGGCAAGTAGTCATAGCCGGCATCGACCAGCATGTCGAAGTCGGGCAACATGCGGCGGCCGTCCATGACCAGATACGGCGGTTCGACCGTGGTTTTGATCGTTCGCGCCAGACCGCGGAACTCTTCCCAGTCAGTGGAGATATAGAGCGCGTCACTCCCCTCAATGGCTTCAACGGCCGTCTCGTGATAGGTAATCCGTTCGAACAGCTGATTCCTCTCGGGGTTAAACCAGCTTCGGCGAGCCTCATCCATAGCCAACGGATCGTAGGCCCGAATCTCGCGCACGCCACGCGACAACAGCGATTCGACAACGCGCAAGGCTGCCGAATCGCGCATGTCATTGGTGCGTTTCTTGAACGACAGACCCAGCAAGGCGATGGACTTCTGGTTAAAGTTGAAACGAGCCTCGTGGATGGCGCGATCGATCACGTAGGTCTTCTGATACTCGTTGATATTGTAGACCGCCTCCAGCAGATCGGTGGAACGCCCGGCATGACTCAACTGGTAGATCAACGATTGGATATCCTTGCCGAAGCAACTGCCACCCGCCCCATTGCTCACATAAGACCCCCACGTGCTGATACGCGCGTCGGCCGTGACGCCGACCTTCAGGTCTTCCATGCGGATATTGGGCATGGCCTCGGCCAGTCGCGCGCCGACGCCGTTCCAGAAGGAGATGTAGGTCAACAATAACGTATTGCTGATATATTTAATCGCCTCGGCCGTCTCCGGCGTGGTTTCCAGATAGCGAATCCGCACGTGATTAACAAACTGCGAATAGAGCCGGCGAATGATTTGGAAATCGTCCTGCGTGTCCGCGCCGATGACGATGCGGTCGGGACGGCGAGACCCCTCGACTGCGTTTCCCTGGGCCAGAAACTCGGGGTTGGAAGCCACGCCGAAGTTTTCCACGCCGTGATCCTTCATCACCGTCTCCAGCAGGCGCGCAGTGCCGATGGGCACGGTGCTCTTGTTCACCAGGACGACGCGCTGCTTGTTCCGACGACTAGCCAGCAACCCGCCCAGATGGTTGATCGCATCAAGGTAGAACGAGATATCGGTCGAGCCGTCACGGTTGGGCGGCGTGTTGATGCAGAGGAAAAACACATCGGTGTCCTCTACGATATCGGTAATGTCGGTCGTGAAGAACAGATAGCGTCCCAGGTTCTCGGCTACGATTTCGGCCAGGCCGGGTTCATTGACATAACGCTCGATTTCACTCGCCTTTCCGCTCTGATAGGCGGCGATACGCGATGCGTCAATATCGTAGGCATAGACCTCATGTCCGTATTCTGAAAGCACGGCCGCATGGGGCAAGCCCACATACCCGGTGCCGATCACGATGATTTTCATTTAACAACTCCTCGCGTTCAATCGCCTCGCGGTTATTTCTATCCCGGTTTTGAGTGCGATTCGTATCTCCGAATGTTGATGGTAGCGATTATCCCTTAAATCGTTCATTAAGATGAAAGGTGTCGGGCAGGGATGAGTACCTCTCCGGCCCTTCTTCACCAATTCTAATGATTATCCTGCCATTTCCAAGAGCGCGTCCCCGGCTATCCGGCGTCGATTACCTTGCGACTGGTTTACGCTCGGCGAGAAGGCCGTCTTCGATATCGGCCAAAGCCAGACGTGCCACGCGCCGGCCGATCTCCACCGCAAAGTTCGTGCCCCGATCCCAGGGATAAACCTGGCTCATGCCGGCGTAATACAGGCCTGTCATTGGCGTTCGCAGATCGGGCACCGCCTCCGAATGGTTGAGTTTGGGCACCGGTTGGGCATAGCGCTCCCGGAACAGCCATGTTTTACGCACCCACTCCGGCCGAAAACCCGGATTGATCTGATGGAGCACGCCGGTGAATAGCGCCTCCAATTCATCCTTTTCCATTGAAAAATAGGGGTGATCGGGCGTGACGTAATCACCGCAATAGATGATGTGGTCGCCGCCGTAGTGCGATTTGTCGATATAGTTGGTATGTTCCACAAGTGCCAGAAAAGGGACGCCACCGGCCTTGTCGGGCGATGTGGCGGGAATATTGAGCCAGTACGTCCCGCTCTCGGCCATGAGTGACCGATTCAGCGCCAACGTCATGACGACTGCGCCCATGCTCTTCAGAGTCAGTAATTGACCCAGGTAATCTCCAGCCAGGTCGGGCGCCAGGCGAGCCAGTAATCCCGGCGAGGTTGTGACAATGCCGGCATCATACTGTTCAGTTTCACCCCCGGCACGTACCTCAATCCCGCCGGCCACCGGACGCAGCGCCTCGACCGGACTATTGAGGCGAATCTGCCCGCCCAATTCACGAACCACTTCCGTCAGCCGGTCGATGAAAGCCTGAAAGCCGCCCTCGAAATATCCCAGGCGCGGGCTGCGCACGTGGAGTCGCGCCCACATCCAAGCCATGTTGACCTCTTGATAATAGGGGCCAAACTTGCCGATGATCAACGGCCGCCAGATCATCTCATAGATTTTGTCCCCATAATAGCGACGTAGCCAGGCATCGGCCGTATGTCGTTCCAGTTCCCGCCAGGGTTTGGTGAACCGCAAATAGGCGCTGACCGTGCCGAATCGGGCCACATCGAGCAGGTTAAAGCCGGGAAAGGTGATCCATCGCATCGGCGAGTCGAAGGGAACGATCTTGCCGTCATAGATGACCGAGGTGATCGGCCGGGGGAAGAACAGCTTGTCGCGCATGCCGATCGCTTCTACCAGACCGATGATCTCGCTGTCCGACGTGAACAGATGATGATAGAACTTCTCCAGCGGCCACTCCCAGCACTCGTCCCTGAAGCCCGTGGCCAGCCCGCCCGTTTGGCTATCGCTCTCCAGCAGGGTGACTTCGTGCCCCGCGCGAAGCAGATCATAGGCGGCCGATAGCCCGGTAATTCCCGCCCCGACAATCGCAAATCTCACACACTCACCTCTCTTTCCGCCGGATCGGCCGCCTTTTGGTCATCGTCGCCTTGCCCGGCCTCTACCGCGCGACCGATATCCGACCAGTTCAGTTCGGCGCGAACCATGTAATAAATCCCCAACAAAGTGACCGGCAACCAGAGGGCAGCATGGAGGGTCAGCGTGTAAGCGGTAGCCACGGCCGGATCGACCCCATAGAGCGATAGAACGGCGATACCCGGCCCGTCAAACGTGCCGATATAACCCGGCGCGGACGGCAATGTCGTCGCCAGATTGACGATGCCGTTCATTAACATGAGGGCGAAGAATGACACCGAAAAGTCGAAGGCGTGCATGACAAACCAGTATTTCACCGTTTCCAGCAACCAGATGACCACCGAGGTCATGAAGATCATCACCAGCCCGCGGCCGCTTCGCAGGGCTGTCAGACCAGAGATAAAACGGGCGGCGAACTCCTTGATTGGGCTGCGGAATTTCTCCGGCAACAGGCGGTCGGCGAACCATTCGGTCAACTGCATGAACCGCGCCGGCACGGCGGCAACGACAAAAAACACAAGCAGCGCCCCCAGGAACACCGCGCTGCCGGCGATGACGACCAGACGAATGCCGTCACTGGGCAGGGGTGCAAACGGCAGGGCGACGAAGACAAACAGCAACATCACCAGGCCGTCGAACACGCGCTCGACAACGATAGTCGCCAGGCTGCTGCTCATTGAGACGCCCTCTTCCCGACGCAAGACAAACGCGCGCAACAGTTCGCCCGCCCGAAACGGGTAGACGTTGTTGCCCATATAGCCGATGACGACGACGGGAAACAGGCGACGCAGGGGGATGCGCTTCATTGGCCGCAACAGATAGTCCCATCGCCAGGTACGCGCCCATACGGCCAGAAAGTAGACGGCGATGCTGGGGATGAGCCAGCCGTAATCGGCCGTGCGCAAGCTGGCCCATACGTCGGGCAGATGCAGCCCGCGCAATGCCAGCCAAATAAAAACGGCGCTGATTAGCACGCCGATCAGTAAACGCAGATTCCTAGATTTCAATCAGAGTATCCTAAGTCAGATACAAGTTCACATGCACGGCAAACGGCCGCGAAACGTGATTATACCACGGATGCGCCGACCGCGACCGCGTGGATCGCGTTCCATCTTTCATCGCTTGCAACTTGACCAGGCCCGACGTATAATCCGCTTCGTCCGGGGTGTGGCGCAGCCTGGTAGCGCGCTTCGTTCGGGTCGAAGAGGTCGCCGGTTCGAGTCCGGCCACCCCGACAGAAAAAAAGCCGCATGGAATCGATTCCATGCGGCTTTTATTTATCGACTCAATGGTTCAACGTCTCTATTCCATGGCTACCAGGATCGCTTCCAGGTCGGCGCGCCCAAAAACGTATTCTTCATGGCAGAACTGACAGTTGACGACCGCCTCGCCCTCGTTTTCGAGCATGGACTCCAACTCTTCACGACCGAGAGACGTCAGCAAAGCCGCCGTCTGCTCGCGGCTGCAGTTACACTCAAATCGCACCGGGTATTTCGAGAGCAACGTGTGCTGGATACCTTCAAACACCTCATCCAGGATGGCCTCCGGCTTCCGGTCCTCGGCCAACAAGGACGTGATCGGCGGCATCTCCTGCAACCGCTCCTTCAATCGTTCAATCGTCGCCGGGTCATAGGGCGGCAACGGCTGGATCAGGATACCGCCTGCCGCGGCCACGCTGCCGTCCCCGTTAAGCGTCACGCCGATCTCAGTCGCTGAAGGAACCTGGTCGGAATGCTCCAAAAAGTAGGTCAGATCGCCGTCGATGTCGCTATACGCCAGATGAACCGTGCTCTGGGCCAGTTCGGGCAGCCGCAGGTCACGCACAACCGTCAGCAGCCCGGCGGCGCCGATGGCTCCGGGAACATCATACTCGCCTTGAACCAGAGGCAGATCCACATCGGAGTCGCCGACATAGCCGCGAACCCGCCCCTTGGCATCGGCCTCGACGACGATCTTGCGCAGGGGGCCGGTGCCTTCCCACTTGAGAGCGACACGCTGGCCGACCTTCAAAAGTCCGCTCATCAGGACGGCCGCCGTCAGCGCTCGGCCGAGGGCAACGGTGGCCGTAGGACTCGTGTTATGACGCAGGCGAGCCTCTTCAACCAGATGGGTCGTCGACGCCGCGTAACCGCGCACGCCATCCTTCTGGGCTATCGCTAAATGCATATAATCTTTCACGACACAACCTCCCAAAATCTTAAACCGGGTTTCTCGACACGAAGATAACTTCGTCGAAACCCGGCTTCCCGATATAGACGATTTTCAGGATCGATATCTTACAAGATTAGCTGGTTCGCGAGAGAGCAAAAACGGCCGTCCGGGCCATCAGATTGGGCATCCATTCGACCTTCCGCTCGCCAGACAGATAAATCGCCTGACGGACGGTAATCGCCTGGGTTTGGCAGAAATCGAGGAAATCGGCCACGGTAAAATGCTGCCGTCGCGGAGCTTCGTGCCAGCTCTGCGGGTAGTCGGGGGCCTGAGGGGTTCGGCCGTCGATTAATAGGTGCAACCGGCAGTGCCAGTGTCCCAAATTGGGGAAGCTTACCACGGCCAGGCGGCCGACGCGTAACATCTCCTCCAGGATCATCAACGGATCGTTGAGGTATTGGAGCGTTTGGCTAAGAATGACGACGTCAAAGCTCTTGTCGGGATAGTCCGCCAGCCCTTCCTGCAGATTGCCCTGCCGGACGCTGAGGCCGCGACGGACACAGGCCAGCACCCCCGCCTCACTCCTCTCAATGCCCCGACCGGTCACGCCCTTGGCTGTTTTCAGGTATTCCAGGAGCGCGCCGTCGCCGCAACCCAAGTCCAGGGCACTCGATCCGGCGGGGATATTCTCGGCTACAATTCGCAGGTCGGGCCGCAGAGTCGTTGCCGAGCTTCCCCTCTGCTCCCCTGCTCCCCTGCTCCTCTGCTCCTCTGCTCCTGTTCCCCTCATGGCGTCCCCACCCCTTCCTCATCGGCCAACCGGTCGATAAAGCTGGCGAGCAGGCGAGTCATCGTCTCTACCTCCAGCAAGAAGGCATCGTGCCCCCAAGAGCTTTCGATATCGAGATAGGTCACATCAGCCCCCACCGTATGAAGGGCGCGCACCAGGTCCTTGCTGTGGTATGAAGGGTAGAGCCAATCGCTGGTGAAACTGACAACCAGGAACTTGATCGCCGTGGAGTTGGCAAACGCGGCCGCGAACGTCCCCGTCGGATGGCTCAGATCAAAGTAATCCATCGCCTTGGTGACGTAGAGATAGCTATTGGCGTCGAACCGTCGAGTGAAGTTATTGCCGTTGTACTTGAGATAGCTCTCGACGGCGAATTCGGTCTGGAACTCATAACCATATTGCTCACGAGCCTGCAGACGGCGGCCGAACTTCTGCTGCATGGACTCATCGCTCAGGTAGGTGATGTGGCCGACCATGCGCGCCACCGCCAGACCGGCATCAGGCTTTTTGCCGTTGCCATAGTAGTCGCCGTCGTTCCAGGCCGGATCGGCATAGATCGCTTGCCGGCCGACCTCGCTCAGGGCGATCAGCATCGGGCTGTGGCGAGCCGTCGTTGCCAGGGGAATGGCCGCGCGAAGTCGGTTCGGATGGTGGGCCGCCCATTCCAGCACTTGCATCCCGCCCATCGAACCGCCGGCAGCGCACAGCAGTCGCTCGATACCCAAGTGGTCGAGCAAGTATTCCTGGGCGCGCACCATATCGCCGATGGTGACGACCGGGAAACCCAGGCCGTACGGCCGCCCGGTTGCGGGGTTGATACTGCTCGGTCCGCTAGAGCCGTAGCAACTGCCGAGCACGTTGCTGCAGATGACGAAGAAGCGATCGGTGTCGAACGCCTTACCGGGGCCGATGCAATCATCCCACCAGCCGGGGCGGGCGTCCTTGTCCGAGTGAAAGCCCGCGGCATGGGCGCTGCCGCTGAGGGCATGGAGGATGAGAATCGCGTTACTTCGCTCGGCATTCAATCGCCCATAGGTCTCATAGGCGATAGTCACCGGCCCTAATGTAGCCCCACTCTCCAGCAAAAAGGATTGCTCCTCGCCAAAGGTGAAGAATTGTGGCGCGATGATCCCAAGTGAAGAAGACATAATTGGGAATAACGAATAACGAATAACGAATGACGAATGGCAAGTCCGGGAACGTTCTCGTCATTCGTCATTCGCAATTCGTCACTATTTTAAGCCGATGCTTCCAGCGCCTGCTCGAGGTCCCACAGGATATCCTCGATATCTTCCAGGCCGATGCTGAGGCGAACGAAGTCAGGGGTCACGCCGGCGCCCAGCTTCTCTTCGCCATTTAGCTGACTGTGAGTCGTGCTGTCCGGATGGATGGCCAGGCTACGGGAATCGCCCACATTAGCCACATGGCTGAACAACTGCAGGCTATCGATGAACTTCTCGCCGGCCTCGCGGCCGCCTTCGATACCGAATCCGAGGATAGCCCCCGGCCCCTTGGGCAGGATCCGCTTGGCCCGCTCGTAATCGTGGTGGCTCTTCAAGCCGGGATAGCAAACCCAATTAACGCGCGGGTGGCTCTCCAGGAACTCGGCGACGCGCTGCGCGTTGGCCACATGGCGCTCCATGCGCAGGCTGAGGGTCTCGATGCCCTGAACCGTCAGCCAGCTATTGAACGGCGCCTGGCAGGCGCCGATGTCGCGCAGGATTTGCACGCGAGCCTTGAGGATGAACGCCGGGGCGCCCAAATCAGCGTAAACCAACCCGTGATAGGACGGATCGGGGGTGGTGAAGTTTTCGAAGCGGCCGCTTGTCCAGTCGAAATTGCCGCCGTCGACGATGATGCCGCCAATGGACGTGCCATGGCCATTGATGAACTTGGTCGTGCTGTGGACGACGATGTTCGCGCCCCACTCCAGAGGGCGGCAAAGATAAGGCGAGGCGAAGGTGTTGTCGATAACCAGCGGCAAATGATGTGCCCGGGCGATGGCCGACACTTCTTCAAACGGGAAGACACTGATGTCGGGGTTGCCCAGCGTCTCGCCATAGATCAGCTTGGTGTTGGGTCGGATGGCATCCTCAAACGCTTCGGGGTTGGACGGATCAACGAAGGTCACATCGATGCCCAGTCGCGGGAAAGTGTAGTTGAACTGATTGAAGGTGCCGCCATACAGATGAGCACTGCTGACGATATGGTCGCCCGCGTTGCACAGCGTCAGAACGGCCATTGTCTGCGCCGCATGGCCGCTTCCGGCTGCCAACGCCCCCACACCCCCCTCCAGGCTGGCGATGCGTTGCTCCAGCACATCGGTCGTGGGGTTCATGATGCGAGTGTAGATATTGCCGAATTCCTTGAGCGCAAACAGATTGGCCGCGTGTTCCGTGTTGCGAAACTGGTAGCTTGCCGTCTGGTAGATCGGCACGGCGCAACTGCCGGTGGCGGGGTCGGGGGACTGACCCGCGTGTAACTGCCGTGTATTAAATCCGTAAACATGCCCGTTAGTGGTCATTGAAAATCGTTCTCCTTCTCGTATGTTTTTACTGCGCTTGCCCTGATTGAGGTGAACGACGGAGATCAAAAAGACCCTCGGCGTGGAGTCCAGAGGGTCCGTCGTGGCGTGGGTTCCGGTTGAATGTCAGCGTGTGGGGATTGCGCACTCCCTGTCGCTCTCATCTTCCAGAATCGTCTGCCGGAATTGGCACCCTGGTGGTTGAACGGATCCCTGCCGTTCAATCCGGGTTGCCGAGGTTTCGTTGGGCCGGTCCCTCCACCTCTCTGGATAAAAGTGACAATATGCAGTTGTTCGCGGGAATATAGCGAGCCAATACGAGGTTGTCAAGTACTTAATGCAGCAAAATGGAAAATTGGGTTCAAATTCTCGACAGACCGGGCAATTTCGCCATAATTGCCGGCTATGATCGTGCATATCACAGCCTCCGACGACTGGGAAGCCGCCCAAGCCAATGGAGAATATCGCTCCAATTCTCTGGAAACCGAGGGGTTTATCCATTGCTCAACGCCGGACCAGGTCCTTGGTCCAGCCAACGCGTTCTACCGCGGACAACAAAGCCTGGTGCTTTTGCTCATCGACCCGGCGCGTCTGACGGCCAGGCTGGTCTATGAGGACTCCTACGCCTCCGGCACGGAATTTCCCCATATCTATGGCCCGCTCAACCTTGCCGCGGTGGTCGGCGTGGTGCCTTTCCCGGCACGGCCCGATGGCTCGTTCGATCTGCCGTCGATTCAATAAGGCGAGCATCCACAGATTCCAGGGGTACCCAGGTTTTCACAGGCATGCTGACGGCTGCCGGATTTGCCCAGCCTCAGCTCAATTGGTATAATTCGGCCTCATTGAGGGATAGTTTAACGGCAGAACAACGGACTCTGACTCCGTGAGTCGTGGTTCGAATCCACGTCCCTCAGCCATTCGAAGGCCACCCTCATCGGGTGGCCTTTTGTTGAACAATGGACATCATCACGCGATGAGCAGCCAAACGCTCCCCAAGGCACTATGAACATTCGACCGGCCCGCACCGAAGATGTGCCGGATATTCTGGCCCTGGTCAATGACCATGCCCGGCGTGGCGACCTGCTGCCACGCACGGCCGCATCCATCCACGACACGCTGGATGATTGGCTAATCGCCAAGGATGAGACCGGGAAGCTCGTGGCCTGCGTCTCGCTCTTTCCCTATTCACCCGCTCTGGCTGAGGTCCGCTCGCTGGCCGTGCGTGATGGAGCCAAGGGCAGCGGATGGGGCAGCACGCTCCTCAAGGAGATCATCCTGGAGGCCCGCCGCCGTAATTTCACCACCCTGTTTGCCCTCACCCGCGCCGTTCACTTCTTCCAGCGCGGTGGCTTCCACATCACCAACCGAGATCGATTTCCCGAAAAGGTGTGGCGTGATTGCGTCAATTGCCCTTTGCTGGAAAATTGCGACGAGACGGCCGTCATGCTAAACTTGGCTGACCCACTCAACCATTCCGAACGACCGCCCATCGCCCTTGAACCCCACCCCAAGCCCATCAAAAAACCGATCCATCCATTAACAGGAGATATCACAATGTCAAAACCGGCCGTGGAAAAAGTCGTCCTCGCCTACTCCGGCGGGCTGGACACCTCCGTCATCGTCCCCTGGTTGCGAGAAAATTATGGCTGCGAAGTCATCTGTTTCTGCGCCAACATCGGTCAGGGCGATAGCGAATTCGAAGGGTTGGAGGAGAAGGGACTGGCCAGCGGGGCGAGCAAGGTTATCATCGAAGATTTGCGCCACGAGTTTGCCAAGGACTTTCTGTTCCCCATGATGCAGACCGGGGCCATTTACGAGCGCCAATATCTGCTGGGCACATCCGTGGCCCGGCCGCTCATCGCCAAATGGCAAGTGGCCGTAGCCGAGGCCGAAGGGGCCGACGCCGTCGCTCATGGCTGCACCGGCAAGGGCAATGACCAGGTGCGATTCGAACTCACCTACAAGGCGCTCAACCCCACCTTGAAGGTCATCGCTCCCTGGCGCGAGTGGAACATTCGCTCGAGGGAAGACGCGCTGGCCTATGCGCGCGCCCATAACGTCCCCGTGACACAGACGGAAAAATCCATCTACAGCCGCGACGCCAACATGTGGCATCTCTCGCATGAGGGCGGCATCCTGGAAGACCCGGCCAACGCGCCCGAGGAATCGATGTTCCAGCTAACGGTGTCGCCGGAAAACGCGCCCGACGAACCGGAAATCGTCGAGATCGCATTCGAGCAAGGCATTCCCGTGGCGGTCAACGGTGTGCAGCTGCCGCCGGCGGCCATCATCACAACCCTCAACAAATTAGGCAGCAAGCACGGCATCGGCCGCGTCGATCTGGTCGAGAACCGGCTGGTAGGCATGAAATCGCGCGGCGTCTACGAGACCCCCGGCGGAACTATCCTCTACGCGGCCCACCGCGACCTGGAATCACTGTGTCTCGACCGTGAGACAGCCCATTTCAAGGACCAGATCGCCCTGCGTTACGCCGAGATGACTTACTTTGGCATGTGGTATCACACCTTGCGCGAGTCATTGCAGGCCTTCATCCAGGAAACGCAGAAGACCGTCACCGGCTGGGTGAAGCTCAAGCTCTATAAGGGCAACGTGATATCGGCCGGACGCTATAGCCCCAACAGTCTCTATCGGGAAGACTTCGCCACCTTCGGGCAGGAAGACGTCTACGATCAGGCCGACGCCGAGGGATTTATCACCCTCTTTGGCTTGCAGATGAAGGTCAAGGCCATGATGGAAGTCAGCGACGGCGGCCGCACCCGCTACTCAGCGCCGGATTACTCGAAATTCAAGCGCGATTGACCGACACAAGCTCGCGGAATCTATGAAGAGCGGCGTGAAAACAAGCAGCAACAGCACAGGATTGACATGACATATCAAATCCTCCCCGACGGCGGCGTGACGACACCGCGTGGATTCTCGGCCGCGGCCGTGGCCGCGGGCATCAAACAGTCGGGCCGGCCCGACCTGGTGCTGGTGGCTTCCGATCGCGATTGCACCGCCGCCGGCGTGTTCACCCGCAATCGGGTCGCCGCCGCGCCGGTCATCGTCGATCGCGAGACGTTGGCGACCAACGACTCGGCCATACGCGGCGTGGTCATCAACGCTGGCAACGCCAACGCTTGCACGGGCGAACCGGGTTTGGTCAACGCCCGCGGGATGCAGGAATTCACGTCTCGCACGTTGGGCGGCCGCGCCGATCAATACCTGGTCATGTCCACGGGTGTGATCGGGGTACCCCTGCCGATGGAGCGCGTCCGGTCGGGGATTCTGGCCGCCGCGCCTCTGCTTGCGGCCGACGGCGGCAAGGCCGCGGCCGAAGGCATCATGACCACCGATACGCGGCCGAAATATCTGGCCATCGAGGTGCAATTGCCGGGCGGCAAGGTATCGCTGGGCGGCATGGCCAAGGGCGCGGGGATGATCCATCCCGACATGGCCACCTTGCTGGGCGTCCTGACGACCGACGCCGCCATCGAGGCCGGCGATCTGGCCGCCATGCTGCGCGAGGCGGCCGACCGCAGCTTCAACGCCATCTCCATCGACGGAGACACCAGCACCAACGATACCATCCTGCTGCTGGCCAACGGCGCGAGCGGCGTGACCGTGCGCGACGCGGCAAGTCGGGAATCGTTCGCCGCCGCCCTGGAAGAATTGTGTCGCGCGCTGGCTATGATGGTCGTCCACGACGGCGAAGGCGTGACGCGAGTTGTCACGCTGCGCGTCACCGGCGCAAAAACGGAGAGCGACGCCCGCCGTGTGGCCAATACCATCGCCACCTCCCCTCTGGTTAAAACCGCTTTCGCCGGGGGCGATCCGAACTGGGGCCGCATCATGATGGCCACAGGCCGCAGTGGCGTGGAACTGGAGCAGAGCCGGTTGGCCTTGTGGATCGGCGCGGACGAGAGACCTCCCATGCAGATCGTGCGTGACGGCACCCCAACAGGGTTCGCTGAATCGGACGCGGCGGCCGTCTTCGCCCGCCCTGCGTTCACTGTGCACGTCGACCTGGGGGACGGCTCGGCCGAAGCCGTCATGTGGACGACCGATCTGACTCATGACTATGTGACCATCAACGCCGATTACCGGACCTAGCCTAATGCGACCCCGGAGTAAACCGTCATGAGCAAATTATGGGGCGGCCGCTTCTCCGGCCAGACGGA
Source organism: uncultured Ardenticatenaceae bacterium (assembly GCA_964654505.1). GTDB lineage: Bacteria > Chloroflexota > Anaerolineae > Promineifilales > Promineifilaceae > Promineifilum. The sequence goes on from CAZZJN010000029.1 coordinate 24,905, forward strand.
CGCGCTGGTGCATCGCTATCATGCCAGCATCGGCTATGACATCCGGCTCTACGATGAGGACATCACGGGCAGCATCGCCTGGTCCGAGGCCCTCTTCGAAGCGGGATTGCTGACGGTCGCGGAGCGGGACACGCTCATCGCAGGCCTGGAACAGGTACGGGCGGAATTTGTCGTCGGCGCCTTCGTCGTCAAGGATGGCGATGAGGATATCCACTCGGCCGTCGAAAGGCGCCTGACGGAATTGGTCGGTCCGGTCGGCGGCAAGCTCCACACCGGCCGCAGCCGCAACGATCAGGTGGCGACCGATTTTCGCTTGTGGATGATGCTCGCTTGCGACCGGCTGGATGAATTGCTGGAGGATGTTCAGCGCGCCTTGGTCGATAGCGCCGCCGGCGCCCTGTCGCTGGCCATGCCCGGCTATACCCACCTGCAACACGCCCAGCCGGTCACGTGGGGTCATTGGGCTCTGTCTCATTTCTGGCCGCTGGTTCGCGATCGGCAGCGATTGGCGGGGGTTCGCTGGTCGGCGGCCGTGCTGCCGCTGGGGGCCGGGGCGCTGGCGGGAACGGCCTATCCGATCGACCGGAGCAAATTGGCCATCCGTCTGGGCTTCGACGCCGTCACCCCCAACAGCCTCGACGCCGTCAGCGACCGTGATTTCGCGGCCGAGTTTCTCTTTACGGCCGCGCTCCTTGGCGTCCACCTCAGCCGCCTGTCGGAGCAACTCATCCTGTTCAGCAGCGCCGAGTTCGGTTTCGTGCGTCTGGCCGACGCCTACAGCACCGGCTCCAGCATCATGCCCCAAAAGAAAAACCCCGACACGCTTGAAGTGACCCGCGGCAAGAGCGGCCGATTGATCGGCCATCTGGCGGGCTTTCTGGCGACGCTCAAGGGTTTGCCGTCTGCCTATGACAAAGACCTGCAAGAGGACAAGGAGCCGGCGTTTGACGCTTTCGATACACTGGAGACGGCACTGCCTGTGATGGCCGGGTTGCTAGGCTCGCTGGAGCTGCGCCCGGAGCGCATGGCCGCCCAGTTGGAAGCCGGATTGCTGGCAACGGAACTGGCCGACTATCTGGTGCGACGGGACATTCCGTTCCGCGAGGCGCATCATCTGGTCGGTCAGGTCGTGCGATTGGCGGAGGAACGTGGAGCAGCCATCACGGATTTGACGGCCGAGGATCTGCGCTCGATCAGTCCCTATTTCGGCCAGGACGCGGCGGCGGTATTATCCGTGCCGGTGGCTCTGGCGGCGCGAGCGGTTATCGGCGGGACGGCCCCCACGGCGCTATCGGAACAACTAGATGCCGCCCGGCAGGCCATCGGCATCGCCTAGCTTAGCCAGAAGCCAACGGCGACGATGAGAGCCGAAAGCACCCCGAAACCCACTTCCAGGAAACCCAGAGCCTGGACGGACGCTCGCCAACGATAATCCGACAGGCCCCAGATGGCCCGGGCCAGCAAGATGAGAGCAGCCAATACGGCTGCCCAAGGCAGCCACCCCACCCTGACCAACGCGGCCACGGCGGCGACGCCCAGAATGTGAATTGCAATGGTAGCGGGAGCGCTCTCTCCCGCCCCGCCCTCTTTGCCCTTGTCCAACCGCAAGCGG
>CAZZJN010000030.1:0-26482 GCA_964654505.1 uncultured Ardenticatenaceae bacterium
CGGAGACATCCAGCGCGCTCAACTTCGGCTTTCGCTGTGGCTTTTTAGGCCTGTTTCATATGGAAATAGTCCAGGAACGGCTTGAACGTGAGTATGATTTGGATCTCGTAGCCACAGCGCCCAGCGTGGAGTATGAGGTCGTCATGGCCGGCACCGACGAAGTTCGTTTCATGGAAAGTCCGGCGGATCTGCCCGATGAATCCGCCATTGCCGAGATTCGCGAGCCGTGGATGCGTGTGCAGATCTTCGCTCCCGAAGAGTTCTACGGCACGGTCATGGACCTGGCTCGCAAGCGGCGTGGCGAGTTCATCAAGCAGGAAAATCCGGCTCCCGGTCGTGTGGTGCTTCATTACTACCTGCCGTTGGCCGAGATGATCATCGATTTTTACGACAAGCTAAAGAGCGGAACCCGAGGCTATGCCTCGATGGATTATGAATTCGATAGCTATCGTGCCTCCGATTTGGTCAAGCTGGAAGTGCTGGTGGCCAAGACGCCGGTCGACGCGCTGGCGATGATCGTCCATGCCGATGACGCCTACCACCGCGGGCAGCGTCTCGTCACCGAATTGAAAAACCTCATCCCTCGCCAGATGTATGAGGTGCCGATTCAGGCGGCGACGGGCAAGCGCGTGATCAGTCGGGCCAATGTTAAGGCGTTACGAAAGGACGTTCTGGCAAAATGCTATGGTGGCGATATTACCCGGAAGAAGAAACTCCTGGAGAAGCAAAAGAAGGGTAAGAAGCGCATGAAGATGATCGGCAATGTTGAAGTGCCTCAGGAAGCATTTATGGCGGTGTTAAAGCTGGGAGAAGATTAACCCCGGCGGTCTGCCCTTGCCTGCATTGTTCTGTTTCCACCCCATCGAGAGGTTCGCTCATGATAAGCGTTAATCACGCATGCCCGGCTTGCGGTTCAGCCGAGATGCATGTTTTCTACAAAGTGGCCAATGTCCCGGTCAATAGCGTGTTGCTGGTGACGAGCCGTGAAGAGGCATTGAATTTCCAGACTGGTGACATCACCCTGGCTGTTTGCCCGGCCTGCGGCTTCATCTCCAATATCACTTTTGACGAGGTGTTGACTCAATATACAGCCCGATATGAGGCCACCCAGGGGTATTCGCCCACTTTCAATAAATTCCACCGGGAGCTGGCTCAGTATCTCATCGATCGATACGACCTGCATGGCAAGGACATCATCGAGATCGGCTGCGACAAGGGCGATTTCATCACCATGTTGTGTGAGATGGGTGACAATCGCGGGACAGGGTTCGACCCGGCCTATGTCCCCGGCCGCCATCCCAGCCCCGCTGCAGACCGCCTGACCTTCATCCCTGATTTCTATTCCGAGAAATACGCCAACTACCACGCCGATTTTATCTGCTGCAAGATGACTCTGGAGCATATCCCTAACGTGGGCGACTTCATCGCCACCGTCCGTCGTTCAATCGGCGAGCGAGGCGATACCATCGTCTTCTTCCAGATTCCCAACGGTCGTTACGTCCTGGGCGACATCGCCTTCTGGGATATCTATTACGAACACTGTTCCTACTTCACCAAAGGCTCGCTGGCTCGTCTGTTCAGAGCTAACGGTTTCGAGGTCAGGGATTTGTGGACAGCCTACGACGATCAATACCTGATGATTGAGGCGCGTCCCACGGACGGTGCGTCGGTCGCCGAACCGCTCCCTGACGAGGAAACCCCGGCACAGATGATGGAGTTGGTCGAGTATTTCGTTGAGCGCTATGAAGTCAAGCGCGACGAATGGCGGCACGAACTGGCGCGCATCAAGTCGGCCGGCCGGAAGGCTGTGCTGTGGGGGGGCGGCTCCAAGGGGGTTGCCTTCCTGACGACCCTCAACCAGACTCTGGAGGATATCGCCTGTGCCGTCGATATCAATCCCATTAAGACCGGCACCTTCATGGCCGGAACCGGACAGGAGATCGTCGCGCCGTCGTTCCTGAAGACATACCGTCCGGATGTGGTCATCATCATGAACCCCATCTATCGCGAGGAAATCAGCCGCGACCTTGCGGCTATGGGCCTCTCGCCCGAAATTCGAACCTTGTAGGCGACCGGCCACTACCAATTAACTGCTATGAATAAATCACTCCCCATTTGTCCCGGCTCCGAGGTCATACCTCTCATCGAGATGAGCCGACTGCCCGTTCATTGCAATGTGCTCTGGCCCACGCGCGAGTCGGCCATTGATGCCCCTCGCGGCGACATTCATCTGGCTTACCTGGCCGAATGCGGTCATACCTACAATCTGGCCTTCAACTCGTCCCTGATGGAGTACACCCAGGAGTACGAGAACTCACTCCATTTCTCGCCCCGTTTCCAGGAATATGCCACGGCTCTGGCCCACGACCTGATCGACAAGTACGATTTGCACGGCAAGGATATCGTCGAGATTGGCGCGGGAAAGGGCGACTTTCTAATCATGTTGTCGGAAATGGGGGGGAACCGCGGCTGGGGTTATGACCCGAGCTATGTGCCGGAGGAGGGCTATACCGCGCCCAACGTAACCTTCGTCCAGGATTTCTACAGCGAGAAGTATACGAACCAGCGGGCTGATCTCATCGTTTGTCGCCATGTGCTGGAGCATATCGAAGATCCCGATGGCTTTATCGACCAGGTGCGTCGAGCTGTCGGCGATCAGAAATCGGTCGTCTTCTTTGAGGTCCCCAACTCCTTATGGACGCTTAGGCAGGGCGGTATCTGGGACATCATCTATGAGCATTGCTCCTACTTTAGCCCGCTCTCTCTGGCCTACCTCTTTCGCAAGCATGGCTTCCGCGTGCTGGCCGTCAATGAAGTATTCGGCGGGCAATTTCTGACTATCGAAGCCGAGCCGGAGCAGGAGGGCAGGGGAGCAGGAGAGCAGGGGAGCGGAGGAGAATTTCAAGATGAACTGGATGCGTTGGCGGCCGACGCCCGCGCCTTCGCCGAGAACTACCGCGCCAAGCGCGACGAATGGCAGACGCGGCTCCGGTCTCTGGCGGCCGCCGGCAAGCGTGGCGTCGTCTGGGGTGCCGGCTCCAAGGGTGTGACGTTCCTCAATGCGATGGACGCAGGCGATGAGATCGTTGCCGTCGTCGACATCAACCCGCGCAAGCAGGGAAAGTTCGTCGCCGGGACGGGCCAGCAGATCATCCCGCCCAGCCAATTGGTCGAACTCCATCCCGATTTTGTCATCATCATGAACGCCAATTACCGCGAGGAGATTGGCGGGATGTTGAAAGAGGTTGGGGTGAACTCCGAGATACTGGTAGCGTAAACCGAGAGCGATCGCAGTGAAGAGAAGTCATTCCCGGCGAATCGCATTAGGCAACACCCTGCGCGTTTGCGGAATCGTGCCTGATACACAAACTTCAGCGCAATCTGAGCGTCCGATGCTTGTGTTTGGGCCGCACTTGTCACCCGGCAATCCTTGGCTATAATACTTCCTTGGCGGAAAGGTACGACGTTATCGGCACGACGGCCTTTCGGCTGAGGTAATTTACCTCGAAATCGGACGAAATTAATTTACGGAGGATAGAGATGCCCTTGACTGTGGCAGAGAAAGCCGAATTAATTGGCAATTTTGCAACGCACGAAGGCGACACCGGTTCGCCTGAGGTACAAATCGCGCTCATGGACAAGCGAATTCGCCAGCTCCAGGAGCACCTGAACGTCCACAAGCATGATGAAAGCTCCCGACGTGGGTTGCTCAAGCTGGTGGGCAAGCGCCGGCGCATGTTGGCTTATTTGCGCAAGGAACACCCGGATCGTTATCGCGAGATCATCGGCCGACTGGGCCTGCGCCGTTAATTTAAAACTGGAAATGTGAAAAGGGCGAAGTCAAATTCGCCCTTTTTATCGGAGTAGATCACCGGCAAGGTTTAGGAATTGGGTATTGTCGCTTACCCTATGGCAGGGTGTAAGAGCCAATCCCCAGTCCCTAACTCACGATCTACTCCTCTATCAACTTATGCGGGATCGCCTATCCTGACAAGAGCATCCGCAGTGCGATGAACGGCAGCGCCGATTTGGCTGCCTGTTTGCTGTTTCTGCTGCTTTTGTTTGGCCGGCACCGCGAATTGCATTGAGGAAAGTTAGAATGAACCAAGATTCTGTTTTTACAACAACCGTGGGGGGGCACAAGCTGACCATCGCGACCGGTAAACTGGCTGAACAGGCCGGCGGCGCGATCACCCTGCAAGTCGGCGAGTCGATGCTCCTGGCTACGGCTACGATGTCGAAGAATATCCGCGAGGGGCTGGACTTTTTCCCGCTCAGCGTCGACTTCGAAGAGAAGATGTACGCGGCCGGGCGCATCCCGGGCGGATTCTTCCGCCGCGAGGGCAAGCCGACCACTGAGGCCGTGTTGACCTCCCGCCTGACTGACCGACCGCTGCGGCCGTTGTTCCCCGACGGCATGCGCAATGAGGTGCAGGTCATCGTCACGACCCTGTCTTCGGACAGCATCCATCATCTGGATATCATGTCGGTCAATGCCGCCAGTGCCGCGTTAACCGTCTCCGATGTGCCCTGGAACGGCCCGGTTGGAGCTGTTCGCGTCGGCTACATCGATGGCGAGCTTGTCGCCGATCCGACCATCCCTGAGATGGCCAACAGCACGCTTGACCTGCGCATCGCCGGCACGCGCGACGCCATCATTATGGTCGAAGCGGCCGCAGATGAGATCCCCGAAGACCTCATTGTCGAGGCGTTGGCCTTCGGCCACCAGGCCCTCCAGCCGATCATCACCCTGCTTGAGGAAATGCGCGCCGCCGTCGGTAAGGAAAAGCGTCAGCCGACCATTTCCGAGATCGATCCGGCCATCGTCGAAGCGACCAAAAACCGCATCGATAATCGCATCGCCAAGGTCATCGCCAATACGACCGAGCGTGAGGATCGCAACGAGTCTCTTGACGAGTTGCGCGAGGAAGTCGTCAACAGCTTTATAGCGGAGGATGAGTCGATCGATCCCAAGAGTGTGCGTGAGGTCTTCTCTGATGAGATCAAGAAGGCCGTTCGTCATCGCATCCTCTATGACGGTATCCGACCCGACGGCCGCGATTACACGACCATTCGTTCCCTTTCCTCGGAAGTTGGAATCAGCCCGCGCGCCCATGGCTCCGGTCTGTTTCAGCGCGGGCAGACCCAGGTCTTGTCTATCGTCGCTCTGGGCACGCCGCGCGAGGCACAGAAGCTCGATGGTCTGTCGCCCGAAGACAGCCGCCGCTATATGCACCATTACAATTTCCCGCCATTCTCCACCGGTGAGACGTGGCCCATGCGTGGCCCCCGTCGCCGCGAGATTGGTCATGGCGCGTTGGCGGAGAATGCCCTCCTGCCGATGATCCCGTCGGAAGATGAGTTCCCCTATACCATCCGGGTTGTGTCCGAGGTTTTGTCCTCGAACGGCAGCACCAGCCAGGCCAGCGTTTGCGCTTCCAGCCTGGCTCTGATGGACGCCGGTGTGCCGATCAAACGACCGGTTGGCGGCGTAGCCATGGGGCTGATCACTGACGGCAACAAGTACGCCGTTCTGACCGATATCCAGGGCCTGGAAGACCATCTGGGCGATATGGACTTCAAGGTCGCCGGCACCAGCGAAGGTATCACTGCCCTGCAGATGGACATCAAGATCAGCGGCCTCGACATGGACATCATGAAGGAAGCTCTGGGCCAGGCTCACGTTGGCCGCCTGGAGATTCTGGATTCGATGCGGAAGACAATTGCCGGCCCTCGCAAGGAGCTTAGCCTCTATGCTCCGCGCATGCTGACTATCAAGATCGACCCCGAGAAAATCGGCGCGGTCATCGGCAAGGGTGGCGCGACCATCCGTGGCCTGGAAGAGGAGTTTGAAGTCTCAGTCGATATCCAGGAAGACGGCACGGTCTTTGTCGCCGGCGTCGACGGCCAGAAGGCCGAGGCAGCTCTTGAGCGCATTCATATGCTGACTCACGATCCCGATCTTGGCGAAATCTTCACCGGCAAGGTCGTCCGTATCACCGATTTTGGCGTATTCGTTGAACTGGCTCCCGGCCAGGACGGCATGGTTCACATTTCCCAGCTGGCTTCCGAGCACCTGCAACGCGTTGAAGATGCGGTGCAGATGGGCGATGAAATCATGGTCATGGTTACCGACGTCAGCAGCGAGGGCAAGATTCGTCTGTCTCGTCGCGCCGTGCTTGAGGGCTGGTCTCTGGATGAGGCTCGCGCCCAGGACGCTGTTCGCAAGGGCAGTGGCCCGCGCAGCGGCAACGGTGACCGCCGCGGTGGTGGCGATCGTCGCGGCGGCGGTGACCGCGGTGGCGATCGTGGCGGCCGTTCTCAACGTCGCTAATCTGAAAGTCTGAACCGGAGGGGGTAACGGGCGATGCTCGTTATCCCCTCAGTTCTCTTTTGGGCCTGGAGCATCAACTGATGAAAAAATTTGGATTGTTCCTCTTGCTACTGCTACCGATGACGCTGATAATCACCACGGCTTGCAATTCAACCCAATCGGGTTTGGTGGAGCAGGAGGGGCTTGAAGGCCCTTCGGCACAGGCGACTGCGCCCGCCGATTCCAATGGAACCGACCCGGCAGCGGCCGCTGAATCCGGAGCTGCCCCAGGAGAGACTGAAACCGGCGATCCGACGTTGCCCCGCGAGCGCGACTGGAAGCTCGGTAATGTGGTCGACCCGGTGGTGACGATCATCGAATACGGCGATTTCCAATGCCCCGGTTGCGCCGGATTCGCTCCTCTTCTGAAGCAATTAGCCGACGCGCACCCCGATGATGTCCAGGTGATATTTCGCCACTTTCCCCTGACGAGCATCCATCCCAATGCCCAAAAGTCGTCTGAGGCGGCCGAGGCTGCCGGCGCGCAGGGGAAATTCTGGGACTATCATGACCTGCTTTTCGAGCGCCAACGTGAATGGAGCGGCCTGGATGCCACCTCCGCGCGCGACTATTTCATTGCTTTGGCCGGGGAGTTGGGCCTCGATGTCGGCCGCTTCACCACTGAATTCGATGATGGAACCTATGCCGGATACGTCTCCGGTTTGGAGCAAGAGGCCATCGGCCTTGGATTGCCCGGCACCCCGTCGGCTATTGTCAATGGTCGCCCCGTTCCGGGCGAGAGTCTGCCCCGGGATCTGGAGACCTGGGAACAATTTATAAACGAGGAAAGAACTATGAAAGATTTGGCGGCTCGCCAGTACAAGAACGCGCCTGAGATGACTATCAACAAGGACGCGCAATACCTTGCTCACGTCAAGATGGCTGCCGGCAAGACGTTCACCATTGAATTATTGCCCAAGTCTGCGCCTCAGACTGTCAATAGCTTTGTCTTCCTGGCTCGTAACGGGTGGTTTGATAACGTCACGTTCCATCGGGTCATTCCCGGCTTCGTGGCTCAGACGGGCGATCCCAGCGGTACCGGCCGAGGCGGCCCCGGCTATTACATTCCCAACGAGATCGACAAGAGCCTTTCGCATAATTCCAAGGGTGTTGTCGCCATGGCCAATGCCGGTCCCAACACCAATGGCAGCCAGTGGTACATTACCTATGGTGATGTAAGCCAGTTGGATGGTTCATACACGATCTTCGGCCGTGTCATCGAGGGGATGGACGTCGTTGAGGCAATCACGCCCCGCGATCCGCAACGTAACCCTAACGCACCGGCAGGTGACCTGATTTCGACCATCACTATCGAGGAGATTCTGCCGTAGTAATTCTCATGGCACCGGTCGGATCACCCCGGCTGGTCTAGCATTAAAAAAGGATGCTCAGATGACTCGACGGTCGTTGTCTCCGACTGAGCCGTTAGTCGAGCGAAATCAATACCGGCAGGGCGGCCGAATCCAAAGCCAGATCCCCGATTTCGAGGAAGTTCGGCCGCGCCTGCCTGTTCCTTTGTTCCCCGAGGATCCCGGCTGGGAGAAACTTTACTGGTCCGCCTGGGATGACCTGTGGGGCCGGTTCCGCCTTCCCCTTGAAGGCTCCTCCCTGATCGCCGGATTTACCCTGCCCAAGCCCGGCGGCAATATCGAGATGTCGACTGCCACGCTGGTCACGCAGTTGTCCGGCTACATCCCCGGCACTTTTAGCCTCATCGACTTTCTGGACAACTTCTATGCCGTTCAGCATGATGACGGCTTCATATGTCGCGAGTTGGACTCGGAGACAGGCGCGGATCTTTTCTATCCCTTTGAGCCAAACAGCACTGGCCCTAACCTTCTCGCCTTTGCCGAATGGCGTCACTTTCGTTTGACCGGCGACAAGGAGCGAATTTCTGAGGTCTTCTGGCCTTTGATTGCCTATCATCGTTGGTGTCGGGCAAATCGTACCTGGCCAAATGGTTTATACTGGACGACCGGTTACGCTTCTTCTCTCATCAATCAGCCGCGCGTGCCCGGCGGCCGTTATCACCATCGGCATTGGGCCTGGATAGATGCCAGCGCCCAGGCAGCCCTCAGTTGCACGCTGCTCGAAAGGATGGCTGTTTTGTTGGGTGAGCAAGACCTGGCTGAGGAAGTCGCTGCCGAACGAGCCATTCTGCATCGCGCGATCAACGCCGACATGTGGAATTCAGCGACCTCTTTTTATCATGAGGTCGACCGCAATGGCCGCTTCAGTTCGGTCAAGAGCATCGCTGCCTATTGGGCCTTGATGGATGGTCAACTTGTCCCCAAAGAACGGGTTGCGGAGTTCGTCCAGCACCTGCGGGATTCCTGGTCTTTTCGCGTCCCTCATGTCCTTCCCAGCCTGGCGGCCGATAGCGAAGCCTACAACGGTCGCACGGGGAACGGATGGCGCGGGGCGGTGTGGCCGTCGCTGACTTATATGACGTTGCGCGGCCTCAAGACTACTGAGAATCATATGCTGGCCCACCAACTGGCGCTCAATCATGTTGATACTGTTTGCCGCGTGTTCGAAAGCACAGGTGATTTCTGGGAGAATTATCTGCCCGAAGCGCCTGGGCCGGCTGAACCCGCCATTGTTGATCAGACCGGCAAGACCCCGTCGGCCGTTATCGCCATGCTGCTGGAGGATGTCCTGGGGGTTTCGGTTGATTGGCCGCTGCGGCAAGTCACATGGCGGCGTTATCTTGAGCGTGAACAGACGTATGGCGTGACAAACTTGTCGCTTGGCAACGAGGGGACGATGGATCTGCTGGGCGACGGGGAGACTGTTCACATTCGCACCGATGTCCCATTCACCTTTACGGTTTACCAGGGCCAGGATGTTGTTCAGATGGCCGTACCGGCTGGCGATCTTGAGCTTTCGCTGGAATAAGACCCGCCACCGCTGGTAGGGACATCCCCGATTTCTATGTATGGCTTTACAGCGGCCACTATCAACCTGAGCGGCCGATCCAACCGATGGCCGGCGCGCCGTCATCTGCTGGTCGGCCAACTGGTCGATGCGACGCCTGATATCGTCGCTCTGCAAGAAATTAGTCTATCTATCGGCCAGGGAGTGTGGCTGGCGCGACAGGTCAATATTCGCTTGACTGGTGATTCCCGCCGTCCCTATCGCATTATACAGTATCGCTATTCCCAACTTCGTCGCTTTTTTACCGGTGTGGGCATCATGTCACGCCTGCCCATTATTTATCACGATTCGTTGACGCTTGGCATCAACGGTCAGGTCGCTATCAGGGCCAACATTGAGTTACCGGCGGGAGCCGCCGGTTCGAGGCGCCAGTCGCTTGACTTTGTCTCCGTTCGCTTGCATCATGGTGCCGGTGGCGATCAAACCCGATTTGAGGAAGCAATGGATCTAGTTGGCTGGTTAAATGAGAAACGGCGAGTACCGTTGCAGGTGATTGCCGGCGATTTTGGCGGAGCTTCGGACAAGCAAGCCACTGCCTATATGCGTCAGTCGTATCGCTCCGTCTATGCCGAAGCACACGGGCGCGATCCGCTGGCAACATATCCGACAAACCTGCTGCAACCGCAGCCGATCCCGGCGGAATGCCTGGACTACGTGTTTGTCTCGCCCGCGGTGCACAGAGTGACGGCCGCCGCTATTTTTGGCGACAAATCGGCCGTCGATGATGATAAACTATATCCCTCCGACCACGTTGGTCTGATGGTTGGCCTGGAGGTTTAGGTAACGAGTGGAAAAGCGTAAAGAGTTAATCTCAGTTGTCGCGCCGGTCTATAACGAGGAGGTCGTCCTCGATTCTCTCTACGAGAGGGTTAAGGCCGTTATGGATGGCGCTGGAGAAGAATGGGAGCTTGTCCTGGTTAATGACGGCAGTCGCGATAAGTCGGCCGAGGTAATTGCTCGCCTGCACGAGCGTGATCCGCGGGTCAAGGGCATCAGTTTCTCCCGGAATTTTGGTTTCCAGATCGCCGCAACCGCCGGTTTGGATTTCTCCCGAGGCGATGCGGTGATCCTGACCGACGCTGATCTGCAAGACCCGCCCGAGGTTTATCCGGCGATGCTTGCGCAGTGGCGGGCGGGCTATGATGTGGTCTACGGTGTCAGAGCCAGTCGGGAGGGGGAGACGTGGTTTAAACTGGCGACAGCCAAGCTCTTCTATCGCCTCATCCATCGCATCACCAGCATCAACATCCCTCTCGATACCGGCGATTTTCGGTTGATGGATCGTCGCGTCATTAACTCGTTGCGTGGGATGAACGAGCGCAATCGCTTTTTGCGCGGCATGATCCCGTGGATCGGGTTCAGGCAGATCGGGGTGGAGTATCATCGGGAGGCACGCTATGCCGGCGAGGCCAAGTTCACCAGTGTGAAGAAAATGCTGCCCTTCGCTCTCGATGCCATCACCAGCTTCTCCTACTTTCCACTTCAGTTGGCGACAATTCTTGGTTTCATCACCGCGGCGATTAGTGTCATCGGCATCCTGGCGGTGATCCTGATTCGCCTATTGGCTCCGCACGAACCACTCTTGGGTCAGGCTACCACGCTGGTTGTTGTCCTGTTTCTGGGCAGTGTGCAACTCATCAGCCTGGGTATCATCGGTGAGTACCTTGGCCGCATCTACGATGAGGTCAAGGGCCGGCCGCTCTATCTGATTCAGGATAGTTGGGGGTTGGAAGAGTCGCCGCTTGGCCGATTTGACCCGCCGATGGATATCAACAACGTTGCATCATAACTGCCATGAAGATCAGCCACCGATCTCCGACATCACACGATTCATGGGGATGATGTCTTTATCCAGTTGATGGCCCCAGGGCTTCCACCAGATCCCTTCCTTCAGGATGTCCATCATCTCGTTGTCGGTGGCCCCTGCCCGGAGGGGTGTCAGTAAATCGACCTCTTTCTCGCTCAATAGGCAGAGACGCAGTCGGCCGTCGGCCGTCAGTCGGGTTCGGTTGCAGCTGGCGCAAAACGGATGGCTGACGGAACTGATGAATCCGATTCGCCCCGGCGCCCCCTCAAGGCTGAACAGGCGCGCCTCACCGTCCAGCTTGCCGGGATCTACCGGTGTCAGTGGGCCCAGCCCCTCTTCGATCTTCCTGATTAGCTCATTCTCAGTCACGACGCCCGCCAATTGGAAGTCGGCCACGTCACCAAACGGCATCATTTCGATGAAGCGGATCTGCCACGGCCGATTCAGGCTTAGGCGTGCCAACTCAATGACATCATCCGTGTCATTATAGTTGCGAACGACGACGGCGTTGAGCTTGATCTCCAGGCCGGCTTTCTCGGCCGCCTCGATCCCTTCCCATACGTCCTCGACCTTGCCCCACCGGGTCATCTTCTTGAACTTGTCGGGATCAAGGGAATCGATGCTGATGTTGACTCGGCGCAATCCCGCTCTGGCCAGCGGCTCTGCCAGACGACCTAGCAATATCCCGTTCGTCGTCATAGCGATCATGTCCACACCGGGCGTCGCCTGCATACCTTGCACGATCTTGACCAGATTAGCCCGAACCGTCGGCTCTCCCCCCGTTAGTCGGAATTTTCGGAATCCGATTTTGGTGAATAGATTAACCAACCTCAGGATTTCATCATCCTGAAGCAGTTCGCTATGCGGCCGAAAAATCATATTTTCGGGCATGCAATAGACGCATCGGAGATTACAGCGATCGGTGAGAGAAATTCGAAGATAATTAATATTTCGGCCAAAGCGATCGGAGGCCATGGGGTGACTTACCTTGCTCTGAATATGCGGGAATGGTCGCACCTGTCCCGCTCGGGTGAATCTATCCGAGATGGATTACGAGGTCAATAAATCCTCGGTTGAATAATTATCAATATTATCATAAAAAATGGCGTATGAGAAGTAGTCTAATCGGCGGCTATCCGGCGGGAACGGAAACAATGAATTGTTCGTCAAAAGAATATAATATGAATGCAATCATGAGGCGTGCGCCCTCTATGATAAGGTTAGAGTGTCAAGTTGAATAGACAATCCATATTGCCGGGCTGGCTCAGCGCCCTGCTATCGATCGCATTTGTGATATCGGCCGGCGCCGTGTTGTTTTTTGCCTATCTCACCGTCCAACATCTCCTCAGCCAACCTTCCGACACGGCCGAGAACGTGGAGCAACAGGGCGAGATATCTTCCGAAGGCGGCGGCGCATTGGCTCCGGTCCCGATCGTCGAGGGAGCCACCTCGATAGCGCCGACCCCACTGCCGACGCCGGCTGCGTGGGAAGGAGATGATCGCGTCAATATTCTGTTGCTGGGGATCGACCGGCGGCCGGGTGAGGCCTTTGTTTCGCGGACCGACTCGATGATGGTTATCTCCGTCGATCCGAAGAGCGATTCGGCTTCGGTGCTTTCCATACCCCGCGATCTCTACGTCCAGATCCCCGGCTATGGTCAGGATCGAATCAACACGGCGCTGGTCTATGGAGCACGTGAGGGTGATTACCTCGATGGAGCGGTGCTGGCTATGCAGACCGTCTCATATAACCTGAACATCCCGATCCATCATTTCGTTATGGTGGACTTTGGTGCGTTCACTCGTTTCATTGACACCCTCGGTGGTGTTGATATCGAGGTGCCTTATGACATCAATGATTCCATGTATCCGGATATGGATTACGGCTATGATCCTCTTTATATTCCTGCCGGGATGAATCATTTTGACGGGACGCTGGCTTTGAAGTATGCGCGCACGCGCCATGCCGATAGTGATTTCAATCGTGCTTACCGCCAGCAACAGGTGCTTTTTGCCGCCCGCAACAAGGCTCGAAGCCTGGGCCTGGGTGAATTACTGATGCGTGCGCCGTCGCTCTATCGTGACCTTGAGGGCGGGATCCGTACTGACTTTAGTCTGGAGGAACTCCTGCGACTGGCAAAAACGGTGGGCGACATCCCCGCGGATAGCCTGCAGAGCGCTGTGCTCGATCAGGATTATGTGACCAGTTTCCGCACGCCTGGTGGCGCCTCTGTGTTGCTTCTTAATACCGAAACGGCTCTGCCGATGATCCGCACGCTGTTTGGCAATTGATCGTATACAATTGGTTTGATCTCGATCGCTCTGGAGACCTCGTTTCAAGCGAGCTTCAGAGGATTCTTAAGGTCAGCCGCCCATATTAGGGATCATTCGAAGAGTTAATTTCGTTTTCGAGCAGCAACATAATGAATCACATCCAGTTCAAAGAACGCCTGCAACAAGGCCCGATCCTGATGGATGGCGCATTCGGTACGGTCCTCCATGACCGTGGCGTGGCCATTGATCAGTCCTTCGATTCCGTCAATCTCAGTAATCCCGCTCTTGTAGCCGAGATCCATCAGTCTTATATCGATGCTGGGTCTGACCTTATTGAAACCAATTCCTTTGGAGCAAATCGTTACAAGTTGGCTGAATTCGGCCTGCAGGAAAAGGTAGGGGAAGTCAACCGCGCGGCCGTCTCCATCGCACGTCAGGTCATCGCCGACTCCCATCGGGAAGTCCTGCTGGCCGGATCTGTCGGCCCGCTTGGTGTGCGCCTGGCCCCGCTAGGTCGGGTCACATTCGCTGAGGCGGTCGAGGCCTTTACTGAGCAGATCAGCGCTTTGGTTAAGGCTGAACCGCAAGGGATCGATGTGCTTATCATCGAGACCATGTCCGACATCAAGGAGATCGAGGCTGCCGTTGCGGCCGCTCGTTCGGTCAGCGTCGATATCCCCATTATCGTCGAAATGACTTTCACGCGAGATGACAAGACCATCCTTGGCTATCCGCCCGATGCCATCGCCACCGATCTGACCAAACTCGATGTCGATGTCGTGGGCATCAACTGTTCCGGTGGCCCGGCCCAGGTTCTGCGCCTCATCAGCATCGTCCGCCAGATGGCTCCGGAGATGCCGGTTTCGGCTTCGCCCAATGCCGGCTGGCCGGAGCAAATGGGAGGCGGGCGTGTCGCCTATCCGGCCACACCCGACTATTTCGGCGGCTACGCTCGGGCGTTCATTGAGGCTGGGGTCAATCTGATTGGAGGATGTTGCGGAACTACCTCAGCGCATATACAGGCTATGCGCCATGCACTCGATACCCCCGGCGATAGTCCCTATACCATCGGCGAAGTACGTTTGGTGAGCCGCCCGGGTAAGGCGACGGTCGCTGTAAGCGATCGCCCGACCCAACTCGCGCAACATCTGGAACAGAAGCAGCTCGTACTGACGGTCGAGATGAATCCTCCCAAGGGCGTCGCTCCCGAGCGCTTGCTGGCCGGGGCACGCATGCTTCGCGACGCCGGGGCTAACTTCCTCAACATTGCCGATAGCCCTTTGGCTCGCATGCGCATGAGTGCCTGGGCGGCCGCCTACCTGGTGCAGAAGGATATCGGCGTGGAGACGGTCCTTCACTTTCCTACGCGCGGCCGCAACCTCCTCCGCATTCAGGGCGACTTGCTGGCCGCTCATGCCATGGGAATCCGCAATCTGTTTGTCGCGATGGGCGACCCGACTCGTATCGGCGACTTTCCCGAGGCGACCGACTCCTATGATATCGTGCCGACAGGCCTCATTGAGCTAATTAAAAGTCAGTTCAATCAGGGGCTGGATAAAGCGGGACAGTCCATTGACCAGCCTACATCATTCGTGGTCGGCTGCGCGCTGAGCCTGACCCCCAAGGATGTCGAGGCGGAGTTGAAGCTGCTGCGCAAGAAGGCCGAGCATGGCGCGGACTTCGCTCTGACGCAACCGGTGTTTGATCCCCAGGCAGCGATTGATTTTCTGTCGGCCTATGAGCGAACATACGGCGAACCGCCGCCGCCCATCCTGGCGGGCATCAAGCCGCTGTACAACAGCCGCAATGCTGATTTTCTGCACAATGAGGTGCCGGGACTCTATATCCCCAAGGAGCAACGAGAGCGAATGCGTCTGGCTCAGGCGCCTCAAGCCGAGGGAGTCGAGATAGCCCGCGAGATCGCCCAGACGCTACGGCCATATGTGCACGGCTATTACTTCATGCCCGCATTCGGCCGCTATGATCTTGTCGCCGATGTGCTGGACGTGCTCCGTCAGAATTAACGGTACCATCTGACCGCCTGGCCGGTCGATTGTTATTATCTCTTGTACCGGCCACAAAAAGTGGCCGGTTTTTATTGGATAAATTTTCTATAATGTAATTATCATCATGAAAAAAGAGGCGAACTTCGATGAGTGAAATGTACACAATTGTTATTTTTGGAGCGTCGGGCGATCTCACCCATCGTAAACTGGTTCCATCCCTCTATGATTTGTTTCGTAAAGGTAGGCTGCCGGAGAAAATCCGGATCGTCGGCGTAGCCCGCACTGACTATACCGACGAAACCTATCGCGATTATGTGGAATCCGGCGTGAAAGAGTTCGCCAAGGATACCTATGACTCGGCTACCTGGCGGAAGTTCTCCCCGGTCTTCAAATATATTCAGGGCGATTTGACCAAGCCGGAAGAGATGCAAGCCATCGACAAGATTCTCTGTGAAATTGAGGAGGGACAACCCGGCAATCGGGTTTATTATCTGGCAATTGGACCGCAGTTGTACGAGAAGGCCATCGCCAATTTGGGTGCGGCCGATATGGTTGGAGAGACACAAGGTTGGCGGCGGGTCGTCATCGAAAAGCCATTTGGCCATGATCTGGCTTCCGCGCAACACCTCAATCAAGCTATCCATCAGGTCCTGGATGAATCACAGATCTATCGTATTGACCACTATCTGGGCAAGGAAACGGTGCAGAACCTCCTCGTCTTTCGTTTTGCCAACTCGCTCTATGAACCGGTGTGGAATCGTAACTACATTGATCATGTGCAGATCACCGTTGCGGAGACGGTCGATGTCAGCCAACGGGCGAATTTTTATGATTCCGTTGGTGTTGTGCGCGACATGATGCAGAATCACATGATGCAGTTGTTCTCTCTGGTGGCGGCCGAGCCACCCTCCTCGTTCGATGCCGAAGCGATCCGTAACGAAAAATCCAAGGTACTTAGCGCGATTCGTCCCATTAAGCCGGAAGATGTTGAAGATTGCACCGTACACGGTCAATACCGGCAATATCGGGATACCAAGGGCGTTGCCCCCGGATCCAACACGCCCACCTATGCGGCCGTTCGTTTCTATGTCGATAATTGGCGGTGGCAAGGCGTGCCTTTCTACATGCGCTCCGGCAAAGCCTTGGCGGCCAAGGTGACGGAAATCTCCATTTTCTTCAAGCGGCCGCCCCATGTCATGTTTCCCATGACGCCGGGCAGCAAGCCTGAACCTAATCGTCTGTCCATCTGCATCCAGCCCGACGAAGGCATCGACTTCACCTTTCAGGCCAAGGTTCCGGACACCGCGGCCGAGATGCGTTCGGTCGAGATGCAGTTTAACTACAAGGACACGTTCGGCGCCCAGTCCATCCCCGAGGCTTACGAACGCCTGCTTCTGGACGTGATCAAGGGCGATGCCTCTCTCTTTACCCGTAGCGATGCCATCGAGTTGTCATGGAAACTGGTTGACCCGATCATCGCCGGGTGGGAACTGCCGGGTGCCCCGCCGCTGTATTTTTATGAGTCGGGCACATGGGGGCCGAGCGAGGCTGATCGACTGATCTCCCACAATGGATATCACTGGGCACAATGCTGCGATGGTAATAGTTAGAGCTGGATCCGCTATGGTTAGGAACGGTCGCCGTCAGACTTACGATCCTGCAAATAGCGATAGAGCACTCCCAATGCCGTGGCCGGTTCCGCCTCCTGATCGCTTCGCTGCCGTCGAGTGGCTCGGCTGCGGCTGATTTGCAAAAATCGACGCGCTCGCGTCACGCCTACGTAGAGTAGCCTCAGTCGCTCACAGATCGACTCGATATGGGCCGATTCGGTCGCTGTCCGGCCGGGATAGATGCCCGCCTCGCCACGCATCAAATAAAACAGTTGGGCCGTCACTTCGGCGTTAGGGTCTCCCCCCAGAAAGTCCTGGACGCCCAGGAATGGGCCTTCCAGGCTGCCGGGAATCCACAACCCGTCGATGCCGACCAGAAGGACGGCGTCCCACTCCAGTCCTTTTCCTTTGTGTTGCGTCACCAGGGTGATCCGGCCTTCCTTGGGTTCATAACCTGACTCATCTCGCATGACGTTGAGCGTTCGCCGCCCGTTCGCCACCGATTTCAATTGCGCCACCAGTTCAGGCAGTCGCCAATCCGGTTGCGCTTCCCGCCATTGTCGCAGCAAAGTGGCAATTTGATAGGCGATAGCCAGGTTTTGCTCCTGGCCGGTATCGTCGTTATCGGCCGCTCCGGATTGAGATGCGAATAACTCATCAGCCAGAGCTAGTGTCAGGTCGTCGATCGGTAGTGTGCGCAGATCGAAATTATTGCGAAGGAACCCGGACAATCGCTCCAGCCGATCGATATCCTCCTCAGTGGCTACACCAACCGGTAAAGTATCGTTTATTGATTCATCGTCCTCTTCAGGAAAGAGGAGTATCTCGGGCTGGACACTTCGCAGCAAGGTCTGTAAGCGAGAGGTATCTTCCGCCTCGATCTTATAGTTTGGCCCTGCCTCACGCAACTCCGCCAGACCGCTTTCGGCCGCCATCAACGCTTTGGTATCCAGAGGGTCGGCCAGCACCGAGAGGACCGCGTGGATCGCCGCAGCCACCTCACGCTCGCGGCTGCTGCCCCGCAGCAGGTTGTCGTAATCGGCTTTGAGCGCATCCAGGCGTTGGGCAATTGCGAATCCGATCTGATTTGTCGGCACCAGGATGGCGATGGTATGCTCTGGGTGTTGCCGGACATATTCCGTCGCCAGTTGGGCCACGGTCGGCACCTCCTCTTCCTCGCGATGTTTATAGACGCGAATTTGTATGTTCGCTTCGCTATCAGGCGGGTTGGGCTGGCTGTCGCCCGGCGGGGTGGGCAAAATATCCTGTCGCCGAAAGGCATCTCGCCGCACTTCAGGCACGGGGTGGCTATCGATGGTCCAATTCAGCAGGGCATTGGCCGCGCCGATGATGAGTGGAGCAGAGCGGCCGCTATTGGGCAGGGTTCTGGCTGTCACATCCGGCCGGTCGATGAACTTTGCAAAGAAACGCGGATGGGCGGCGGTGAAAGTGCTGGTGATGGCCTGGTTTGGATCGCCGACGCGCACCCAATTCCCTTGCGGCCCGGTCAGTTGGTCCAGCAAAGTCTCTTGCAGCGGGACGCTATCCTGAGCTTCATCCTCCAGGATGAACGGCCAGCGCTCTCGCAGACCCTCAACCAGGTCAGGTCGATAGTCCAGCAGATCGGCCGCGCGCCAGATGAGATCGTTGTAGTCCAGGCCGCCCTGTCGCGACAACGCTGCCTGGTAACGACTGTAGATGCCGGCCATCATGATCATCAAAGGGGAGCGAGCGATATTCGGCTCATCATCAACCCCTTCAAACTTGTCATACCCTTCGCGGATGGTGGCCAGGATGGCATCGGGTGTGAAACGTTCGTTTTTGGCGGCGCGAATAAAAGTAGCCGCTGTGTTGGCTATGGTGTCGCGCCGGCGAGTGATCGTTTGGGGGCTGAGCTGCCGATTTGATTCGGGCAAAAACGCCTCCCAGAGGCGAGGGTTGTCATTTATCCAGCCGTCAACACTTCCCTCCAGGATTTGCTGACTCAGAACATCATCTATGACAGCCAACTCATCTCCTGATGTCTCTCCGGCCCAACGCACGATCTCCAGAGCCAAGCTATGCAAGGTGCGTACGTCATAGCCTGTGTCGGGCAACCCCATATCCAGCAATCGTCTGCGGATGCGTGCGCGGAATGTATCCACGCTGGTATTGAGGAAGGTGACAACTAATACCTGCTGTCCTGCTTCGGTATTGATGCGGCCGTCGGCGATGAGCCTGGCCGCCAGCAACGACAGGGTGAAGGTCTTTCCGCTGCCGGGCACGGCGCTAACGGCCATGCGGCCGCCACTGTAAGCCAGGACTTCTTCCTGAGCCGGGCGTAATATTAAGCGGGGGGTTATCGTTGAGTCGTTCATTTTGGAGAAGTGTACCGACATCCATTATAATCATGCTTTCATGACCCCGCATCCCGGGGACTTTTCCTTACACACTGAAAGCATCACAGAAATCACAAGCTTCACAAAACGCCGGCAAGAAAAGCGGCGAGGTGGGTTTGTGGAGTTTGCGTCATCTGCCTGTTGGCCTCTGCATTGGTTATGAGTAAAAAAGTGAAATTCCGTACTATTATATTATTGGCCGGTTGGTTGTTACTGTTGATTGCCCAGCCGGCTATGAGCGCGCTGGGACAGGGCGAGTCCAATCAGCCGCAACCTCCAGCCGATGATGAATTGAACGATCCCCGATTCGGGATCGTCGAAGCCTTTTGGCGGCCGGATGACGCCGCCGAGTTGAGTGTCGGCTGGGATCGCATCCTTTTTTACTGGAACGAGATTCAACCAACCGGCCCCGACGACTGGAATACCCTCCATGTCCTCGAAGAATGGCTCCGGGATGCCCGCGACGGAAATCGTATGGTTATGGGGTTGCTTAAGAATACGCCGCCGTGGGCTACCGATGCCGAGCCGTATTCCGGCGTGCCTCGCGGCCTCTACCTGCCGGTCGATGACCCCAATAATCTGTGGGCGGGATATGTCCGGAAGGTCGTTGAATATTACGCTCCTCTTGGCGTCCATCACTGGATTATCTGGAACGAACCGGAGATCGAAGTCGGGGTTTATGGGCACGAATTCAGCGGTTCAACCAGAGACTATTATCAATTGTTGAAAGTCGCTTATCAAGTGGCCAAGGCCAATGATCCGGAGGCCGTCATTCATCTGGCCGGTTGGTCCTACTGGCATGATCCGGCATGGTTGGGCAAATTTTTGCAGGTCGCCACCGCTGACCCGGAAGGCGCGGCCAATAACTACTTCTTTGATGTCATCACCCTCCATATCTACTTTCGTGTGGAGACGGTCGAGGAATTGGTCGAGGAGACGCGCGCCATTCAGAAGCGATACGGCCTGGACAAACCTGTCTGGATCAACGAGACCAACGCCTCGCCCAACCTCGATCCTTTATGGCCCGTCGAGCGGCCAAATTTTCAGGTCGACCTGGAACAGCAGGCATGGTATATCATTCAGGCTCACGCCCTGGGGTTTGGGGCCGACAGCGCCAGTATCGGCATCTACAAGCTGCTTGATATCCTGCTGCCGGAGGGCGGCGAGTCGTTCGGCATCTTGCGGCCCGACGGCAGCCGTCGCCCGGCTTTCTACGCCTATCGGACAACTATCAAGCAGTTAAGCGGCTTCACCTTCCCGGTGGGTCGCCAGAAAGAGAATAATTTCTACGCCTTTGCTTTTCAACGGCCGGAAGGCGTCACACGTATCCTCTGGGCGCGCCAATCGTCTGATTTAATCGTCCGCGTTCCGGCCCTGGCTGCTGAAGCCATTCTCGTGTCCGCTATGGGGCACGAGCGCTCAATCGAAGCCGATGAAGGTTACTATCGCATTCACTTGCAAGGTGCTCGTTGCGCGCCGGCCTGTGATATAGGCGGCCCACCCGTGTTCATCGTCGAGACAACGGACGAACCTATCGACGTGCAAACTATCGAGGCCATTGATCCGCAGACGGCAATTGTGGCTACAGCAACGCCAACGCCGATGGAGAAGATTACGATCAGTCCTGCCGAGCAAGCCACGGATGAAGCCGAGTTGGCGACTCAGGTAGCCTGGACGGCGACACCAACAGCCACACCCATCCCCTCGGAGACGCCGACGCCCTCACCGACGGCTACCATGACCCCTACGTCTGTCCCCTCGCCAACGGCGACTCCGACAGCAGCTTCGGGGGAACTTGATGCGGATGGTTCTGAACCAGGCGACGGTTCGACCCCGCCAGGGATCGGAGAGTCAGTTTTGTCCTGGTTGTTCATTGGCTTCGCTCTACTGCTTGGACTTGTGTTGGCGGTGTTTGTTGTTCGTCATCGTAATTCCAGATGAACGCGGTTGCCGGGCGCTATGACGTCGTGATCGTTGGGGCAGGGTTGTCGGGTCTGATGGCCGGGCGACAGCTTGCCCATACCGGCTTGAGCGTCATCATCATCGAGCGAGAGCCTGTCGCGGGCGGGCGTCTGGCGACATGGCGTTCCGGCTCCGATCGGGCCGACATCGGCGCTCAATTTTTCACCGTTCGCACGGCCGAGTTCGGCGCGATCATCGAGCAATGGTTAGCTGCCGGCTGGGTGAAAGAGTGGTCGCGCGGTTGGTCCGATGGCTCATTGCTTGTCGATCGACCGGATGGTTATCCTCGCTATATTGCCGACGGCGGATTTGCCGGCTTGGCCGATCGCCTGTCAACCGGGCTGCCTATTCATTATGCCACTGAATTGCGTGTAGTCATAACTGATAGGGATAGGTGGTGCGTGACAACTGCCGATGACAAGCAGTTTTCAACTCACTCGCTGATTCTAACCATGCCTGTACCACAATCGCTTGGTATACTGAATGCTGGCGGGATTGAACTGCCCGATACGACGCGCCAAGCCCTGACATCGATTCAGTATGGCTCGTGTCTGTGCGGTGTCTTTGCCGTCGATGTCGATATAGAACTTCCTGAACCGGGGGCGCTCCAGCGTCCGGGTCGACCGGTCGCCTGGGTGGCCGACAATCGGCGCAAGGGTTTAGCCTCAACTGAGCAGATTCTAACCGTTCATGCTGACCCGATAGCCAGCGCGAAATGGTGGGCCGAGACGGACGAGAGTGTGTCGGCATGGATGGCGGCCGAACTGGAATTATTGTTGTCTCGGGATGCCACGTTCCGGCCTGTCGCGATCAAACGCTGGCCCTATGCCGTTCCATTCAGCGTATATCCGGAGAGATGCCTGGTCTTGCGAACCTCTGCCCCACTAATATTGGCCGGAGATGCGTTTGATGGCCCGCGTGTGGAAGGTGCGGCGCTATCCGGGATGGCGGCGGCCGATGCTTTGCTCGAAGCGCTGAGTGTAAGAAGCTAGTTGCCCCCGGCGAGTTGTGCGGGTCGAAGGATATTGCTCTCTTCGACAGTCCCCCAAACCGGCGGCGGTTCGTTTCGCGCTAAATCCCAGGCTGCCACGAGGGTTGCCCCGGTTTCCCGTATCTCGTACCAGGTTGCGCCGCGATAAGTGCGTCGATCGGCGGTGACCCCCACCGCATCGATCCCCAACCCCTCGCAAGTCAGAAGCGCGCGGGGCAGGTGGAACGCCTGAGTCACCAGTACGGCATCGCCGATATTGAATACACGTTTGGCTCGGTAGCAGGTGTCATAGGTTCGATGGCCGGCGCGGTCGACGGTGATGTCCCCGGGGTGGACGCCGTTCTCGATGGCGTATTCCATCATCGCTCCCGGCTCATCATAATCGGCCGAGCGGTTATCACCACTCATGAGGATATGATCGACTGCCCCGGCATGATAGAGAGCCACGGCCGTGTCAACCCGATCGCGCAAGACGGGGCTTAGTCGGCCGTTTCCATACACCGCTGCGCCGAAAACCAGCGCTACCGGCTTTTCCACTACCTCCGTTGGGTTATAGATGGATCCGTTGAAATACACCTTGACGGCCGCACGCCATACCAGCGGCACGGCGACGAGTATCGCGATGACGATTAGCAGATTCAGACAGCCTTTGCGCAATAATGAACTCACAGGCGTGATTATAAGGTGGCAAGCTGAGCGGCTCATGGGAAACAGCATAGTTCTCAGGAATCTCTGACACAATGCGTTACGGTCGTATGCAAACGTTTTGACCTGCTTCACGCCCCCGGCTACACTTCCCCTTGGCAACAAACCAGGTGTCTATGGTGCGGTTTCTTTAGATGTGTTTCAGATAGATCCGTAGATCATTGGATAGTTCTCGTACTTGGAATTAACTTATGCTCGATAACTCCCTCGAATTCGCCCAGGTCTTTCAAATCAATGCCTCCAGTGGCGGTGTCCCCAAGTTGCCTCTTCGTTCGGCCGAGATTAGTTTGCTGGGAATCACCGGTGACGACCACAATAACAAGGTCAATCATGGCGGGCCGGATAAAGCTGTCTGCCTCTACTCGCTCGAATTGATCCGCGCACTGCAGATTGAAGGCCACCCGATTTTTCCCGGATCAACGGGGGAGAACATCACAATCGCCAGGCTGGACTGGTCGTTAGTGATCCCGGGGCTGAGGCTGCGGATCGGTCAAACAGTGGAGCTTGAAATCACCAAATACACAACCCCATGCCGGACTATTCGCGATTCATTCATTGACGAGAATATCGACCGTATCTCCTGGCAAACGAACCCGGGGTGGGCGCGAGCGTATGCACAGGTGCTACAGTCGGGATTAATCACCGTCGGCAATACAATTCGCATAGTCAAGTAGGCTATTGTTTTTCCGACGGCAATATGACTACGCATCCCTCCGGCCGGACAACCTCGCCCGCGACTGTTACGACTTTATTCGCCGTTCTCCTGGTCGTCGACAGCCTCCACCTTGTTTTTGCCCGAGCCATGCTGCCCTTGCTCCCGCCGGAGATGTCGTCGTTTCTGATGCTGGGGATCGCCGCAGTGCAAGTGAGTGCCTTCCAGGCTATTCGCGGGAAGATACGATGGCGAGCTTTCGTTGAGCATTGGCGATTCTATTCGGCTATAGGCTTGCTGATCACCGCCTCAACGGTGATTGACTACAACGCGGTGGCCTTTATTGATCCGGGCACGGCATCTCTGTTGGGTCGAACGGCCGTGCTCTTCTCGATGGGGTTTGGCCTATTGTGGTTAGGCGAGCGTTTGCGGCCGAACGAGCTGCTTGGGGCGCTTCTGGCCATCGTCGGCGTCGCCATCATTAGCTTCCAGCCGGGCGATTTCTTGCGTTTCGGCTCGGTGTTGGTGCTGGTGTCCTCTTTCCTATATGCGCTGCATACGGCCATCGTCAAGCGGTATGGTGAGGGGATCGACTTCGGCGATTTCTTCCTTTTCCGGGTCGCCACGACTGCTTTCTTCCTGTTCCTATTCACGCTGGCTCGCGGCAAAATGGTATGGCCGTCACCTGTTGCCTGGCTGACAGTCTTCACCGCTGCCACGGTGGACGTGGTCATCAGCCGCTCGCTTTTCTATCTGTCGTTGCGACGCATGCCAATGAGTATCCACACGATCATCCTGACTCTGAGTCCGGTGGTCACAATCCTCTGGTCGTTATTGCTTTTCGGCTCCGTTCCCTCGATGCCGAGTCTCGCCGGTGGGGTGCTGGTCATCCTGGGTGTCGCCTTTGTGACAATCTGGCGGCGTGCCTGATCGGCCTCGCAGCTCTCTGCAAAACGCCATTCTCACGTTCGCAGATATGACGCCCCATTCACGTCGATGATTGCCCCGGTCATAAACTCCGCTTCCTCCGAAGCCAGGAACATCACGGCATAGGCGACTTCATGCGGCCGCGCCACCCGGTTGAACGGGCTTTGACGGCGTATTTCTACGCCGCTTTGCCCGGTCAGCGACTCACGGGCCATTTCTGTTTCCACAAATCCCGGCGCGACAACGCCCACCGAGATATTGTAGGGTGCCAGGTATTTGGCCAGTGACTGGCTCATCGAATTTAGGGCGGCCTTGCTGGCCCCATAGGCCGGGCCGGTTGGCTCTCCGCGAAACGCGCCCCGCGAGGAAACGTTGACGATACGGCCGCCTCCCCGCTCGATCATATGTCGGGCTACGCAATAGCACATATTGGCCGCGCCCAGCACGTTGGTGTCGATGACGGCCCGCCAGCTCGCCTGCCATGCTTCGAATGAGACATCAGCCAGTGGGTGGTCTTCATAGATCGCCGCGTTGTTCACCAGCACGTCGATCCGGCCCATTCTGGCGATGACGCCATTGACCAGCGCCGCAACTTCATCAGCCTTGGCGATATCTCCCTGGGTGATGATATGGCCTCGTGGGTGGGAAGCCTCGTCGTCGAGCGAACTCAGGGTTTCCTCAGCCGCGGCTTGATTGCGGTGATAGTGCACGGCGATCCGCGCCCCGCGAGAGGCGAATAGTTGAGCAGTGGTGCGGCCGATGCCGCGCGAGGACCCGGTTATCAGGACAACTTTATCGGTGAAATCGAGCATCATTCATACCTCTTCATCTGGTTGGCTCCATTATATCACCCTCATGCTTTGTTCCTCATCCTTTAAAAATCGCTTGCCGGTGCCGATAAAAAATGCTATTCTCTTTTACGTTCAAGAGAGCGGTATGCACCAATGCGACCCGCACGACACAAAACGTACAGCGTACTCTGACGAGTACCTGATTGAGGTGGGGCATGTTTCCCAGGATAACATGCCCCACCTCTCTTTTTGGGAGACAGGATGACCAAATACATTTTCTTCACCGGTGGGGTGGTTAGTTCAATTGGCAAGGGGGTGACGGCCGCGGCACTCGGTCGCCTGCTCAAGGCGCGTGGTTTCACCGTGACCGCGCAAAAACTCGACCCCTATTTCAACGTCGATCCCGGTACCATGTCGCCCTATCAGCACGGGGAGGTGTTCGTCACGGATGACGGCGCCGAGACCGACCTTGACCTGGGTCACTACGAGCGATTCATTGATATCAGTCTCAATCAGGCTTCAAATGTAACCAATGGTCGGGTGCATGCTGAGGTTCTCGCTCGCGAGCGTCGCGGTGACTATCTGGGCGGCACCGTTCAGGAAATCCCCCACATCACCAATGAGGTCAAGCGCAATATCCACCTGGTAGCTGAAAAAAGCGGCGCTGAGATCGTCCTTATTGAAGTAGGCGGGACGGTCGGCGACTATGAGAGTGGAGGCTTTATGGAGGCTCTGCGCCAGATGCGTTCCGATGTCGGCCGGGAAAACACATTGTATGTTCATGTGACGCTTCTTCCCTATCTTAACGCCAGTCAGGAACTGAAAACCAAGCCGACTCAGCACAGCGTTCGGGAGTTGCGTGGGATCGGCATCCAGCCCGATGTCATCATCGCTCGCGCCGATTACCCCATCGCCGAAGAACACCTGGGCAAGATATCACTCTTCTGCGATGTACCTCGAGAGGCTGTCATACCCGCCGTCACCAGCGACATTCTCTATAATATCCCTTTGCTGTTAGAGGAGACGCACCTCGCCGATTACGTCATGAATCGACTGGGTCTCACTCAAG
>CAZZJN010000031.1:0-6398 GCA_964654505.1 uncultured Ardenticatenaceae bacterium
GTGTCGGGGGTGAAGATAATCTCCGTGAAACCCAGGCCGGACAGGAAGTTGCGCATGTAGGTCTGCGCGTTGAGGTTGGCCCGTTCCAGGATGTCGCTGCTTTGGGCCGCTTCACGGATGGAGGCTTCGGCCGCCTGGCGAACCTGTGTCTCCAGTTTGGGATCGGCTTTGGTCAGCAGCCCTGTATCGCGGTCGGCCACGAAAGAGCGGTCGTTATCGAGCACGGGGATATCGGCGAAAATCTCTGCCGCGGGCAGGTGAACCATGACCGTGTCAGGGTCAACCACCACCAGGTCGGCCGCTTGCATCCGGGCGAAATCAACCCCGGCATATACCTTGCCGTAGGCGATGAAGATCATCGATTCGCCCAGGAAATAGCTCAGGAACCCCTTTTGCTCCGAATCAGCGGTGATCACCTTCTCCATCTCATAGGAGGCCGTCTCCAGGCGGGACATATCGTTGATCTGTTTCACGACTGTCGCCGGGTTGGGCAGGATGACCGGTGTCGCCGGCACGAACAACGACTGGAACTGCTCCGTCAGTGGCTGGGTGACGGCCGCGGCGCCATCGTTAACGGTGTTCATCAATCGAACCACCGAGAACGCCAGAAAGACCATCGCCGCCAAAAAAAGGATGAGTAACCCCAGCACAACAGTGCGCGCTTTTGAGCGTGGAGGGTTTACCTCCACCAGCTCACTATCATATTTCGACTTCAACTCAATCTCTCGATCGTCCATAAGGCAATAAATCCACGCACAATATGATAATGTCACCAATATACCAGATAATCGTTTATATAACCTTGACACTCTACGTGTCGCGGCTTGCCGAAGGTTCAGTTAGCGTCTCCGGACTTACCTGATCCTCATTTGCCGCGACACGCCGAGTGTGGACAATTGACCGTATGTTCATTGCCACGTGCCTGATAACGCTGGAACTGGACGGTATCCGCTCTCTGAAGGAGAAGCGCAGCATCGTTAAATCCATCACGACCCGGCTCCACCACGAGTTCAATCTGTCGGTGGCCGAAGTGGACGGCCAGGATGTTTGGGGCACGGCCGTTATCGGCATGGCCGCCGTCGGCAACGATAAAGCCTATCTCCATCGGGTCATGGAGAAGTCCGTCGCCTGGGTCGAGGACCATCGCCCCGACGTGCCAATCGCCGCCTATAGCATCGAATTCATCTAGCCTATGTCTTTGCCGATCCTGTTCATCTGGTTGTTCGCCTTGTTCGTCTCTCCGCCCTCTCAGGAAGGGAGGCCGGAGCTGGACGCGCGGGTCGGATTTGACGGGCTTTACAAGCCGTCATCAGCCATCCCGGTGATCGTCACCGTACGCAACGACGGTCGGCCGATCGAGGGAACCATCCTGGTATCGGCCTCCGTCAATGCCTCCGACAACGTGCCGGTCTACAGCGCTCCTGTCTCATTGCCCACCGGATCCGTCAAACAAGTTCCGCTGGTGGTTTATCCTTCCTCAATAAGCAGCGGGGTGACCATCCAGCTGGTCAGCGATGGAACGGCCGCGGCGCAGAGCATCACCAAACGATTGACCAGTGTCCGGCGCAACGACCTGCTGTATGGCGTCATCACCCCCGATCCGGGCCGGTTGGCCTTCCTGGAAACCATCACCGGCGGCCGGCCCAACGCCGAAGTCGCCTTCCTCGCTTTGGATGATCTGTCCGAGGTATCGGCCGCCTGGAACGCGCTGGATATACTCATCATCGACGACACCGACACCAGCCGCCTGACGACCGGGCAACTGGCGGCCATGCGCGCCTGGATCGACAGCGGCGGCCAATTGGTCGTCACCGGCGGGCCGGGTGGGCCACAAACGGCCGCCGGAGTCGCCGATCTGCTGCCCGTGTCGGTCAGCGCAGTCGAATCTGTCGCCGATCTCCCCTCGCTCGGCGAGTACGCCGGGGAACCCCTCGCCGTAGCCGGACCTTTCCCGGTCACAGTCAGCAGTCTAACCGGCGGCGAAAGCCTCATCCATCAGGATGGCCTGCCCCTGCTGGCGGTTCGCACCCACGGCCGTGGCGCAGCCACCTTCCTGGCGCTCGATCCCAAGGCGGCTCCCCTGGTCGGTTGGGCGGGCGCAGACCTCTTCTGGGGAAATATCGCCGCCGGGGCGCCACTCCTTCCGCCTTGGGCAAGCGGCATTCAGGACGGCTACGCGGCCGTGCAGTCAGTTTCCTTCATACCCGGCCTGCGCTTGCCGTCCGTTTGGCAGCTCATCTTCTTTTTATTCCTCTATACGATCATCATCGGGCCTGTCAATTATTTGGTCCTGCGTCGTATCAACCGGCGGGAACTGGCCTGGGTCACAATCCCTGCGCTGGTGTTGCTGTTCAGCGCCATCACTTTCTTCACCGGCTTTCGCACGCGAGGCATGGCCACGACGCTCAATACCATGACCGTCGCCTTCGGTTCCGTCGATGGCGAATATCTCCGATCGCAATCTGTCCTAGGCTTGTACTCGCCACGACGCGCGGACTATGACATCACCCTGCCCTATAATTCGGCCGCGTACCCGATCGGGCAGAACGGCTCATTGCTCGGCAGCGGCAATCTGAATACGATCCAACGGACGAGCGAACTCACGCTGAGCGGCGTCCGCACCGATACAAGCCAGGTGGCCGCCTTCATCGTCGATGCCCACCAGCCACGACCGGACTTCTCAGCCACGGCAACATTGTCGGCCGAGGGCGATGAGGTCGAAGTCACGGTGCGCAACGGGACGGGCGAGACACTGGAGAACGCCGTCCTGATCTACGGACAATTGCAGGAAAGCCTGGGGAACCTGCCGCCGGGAGAGGAGCGTTCCGTAGGGTTGAGGCTGCCCACGGCCACGATCACAACCACGGCGATGTTTCCTTCCGGCACATCCTATTACCTTAATACGCTCGTCAACGAACCCCAACACATATTGGGGACATATGATTTTTATTCCGATCCGGTCGCCTGGCCGCGATGGCAGCTTATTCAGTCCTATTTCACGGATATGATCTCCTCTGCATCGATCCCCGACCCGACGGAAATCATAACCCTCGGCGGCTGGCTCCCGGACAGCGCGCAGGAGGCGGCCGTGACGGGCAACACCAATCAATTGGGGCAAACTCTGCTCCTGTTGGAAATTCCGGTGCGATAAATTATGACTGCGATCATCGAACTGCGGGGACTGACCAAACGATACGGCGATTTGACGGCCGTCGAAGACCTTGACCTGACCATCGAGGCGGGCGGCGTTTTCGGCTTCATCGGCCCCAACGGCGCGGGCAAGACGACGACCATGCGCATGATGACCACCCTGCTGCGGCCGACGTCGGGCGAGGCGCGCATCGCCGGACATTCGGCCATCGACGACCCGCAAGCCGTTCGCCGGGTCATCGGCTACATGCCCGACTTCTTCGGCGTCTATGAGGACATGAAAGTCTGGGAATATCTGGACTTCTTTGCCGCCTGCTACGACATCCCGGCGGCGACCCGACCGGGGATGATCGATGATCTCCTGTCCTTGGTCGACCTGGGACACAAGCGAGAGGCCTACGTCGAGACGCTCAGCCGGGGCATGAAGCAGCGCCTCTGTCTGGCGCGAACATTAACTCACGACCCGGAGGTTCTCATCCTCGACGAGCCGGCCAGCGGCCTCGACCCGCGGGCGCGAATCGAAATGCGTGAACTGCTGCGTGAATTGCAGCAAATGGGCAAGACGATCTTCTTCTCGTCCCACATTCTGTCCGAGGTGGCCGACATCTGCACCAGCATCGGCGTCATCGAGAACGGCCGTCTGGTGGCCTCGGGCAATGTCGCGGAAATGATGAGCCGGTTGCGCGCCCACCGGCTGATCACCGTTCGCTTTGTGCCCGGCGAGGCTCTCGAGTTGGCCGAGACTGAGGCCTGGCTGCGCGATCAGCCGGATGTCTTATCGGTGACCGCCGCCGGCGCCCCCCCCCTGCCGGATACCGTCCAGCTCGATTTCGGCGGCGATGATGCCGGGATGAGCGCGCTGCTGGCCCGCATGGTCGGTCGCGGGCTGCCCGTCGTCTCTTTTAGTGAAGAGCGCGGCGACCTGGAGGATGTGTTCATGTTGGTGACGCGCGGATTGGCCGATGAGAATCACCCTGCCACCTGACCGGGCCGGGTATAATCGGAGAGTGTGATGGCTGAGATAACGACGCTCAATCCCACAACGTCAGGCCGCAAACGATTGGCGAGCCTGTTCAATAATCCGATGGCGATGAAGGAGCTGCGCAGCCGGATGCGCGGCCGTCGTGCCTTCGCGTTGCTGTCGCTCTACCTGCTCGCCCTCGGCGGCGTCATCACTCTCGTCTATCTGACCTATATCACCAGCGTCGGCATGCCCGGCAGCACAGCGGGCTACACCGCCGGCAAGGGCTTGTTCGCCGCTGTGCTCAGCGTTCAAGTGGTGCTGGTGACCTTTGTCGGGCCAATCCTTACCGCCGGAGCCATAAGCGGCGAACGCGACCGGCAGACCTTCGACCTGCTGCGCACGACGCTGCTGTCGGCCGATTCCCTTGTGCTGGGCAAGCTGGTCTCGGCCCTGAGTTATATCTTCCTGCTTGTGCTGGTCTCCATCCCCTTGCAAAGCATCGCCTTTCTGGTAGGCGGACTTTCTCTGGTCGAATTGGCTCTCTCGCAATTGCTGATTCTCGTCACGGCCGTCACTTACGCCATCTATGGCCTGTGGTGCTCGGCGACGATGCGCTCCACCCTCGCGGCCACGGTGGCGACGCTGGCCGGAACGCTTTTCATCACCTTCGGTCTCCCGATCCTGGCCTTCATGGGCGCCTTCGTCCTGGGCACAACCTGGGGAATGTCCGGTTCGACCAATCCCATCCTTGAGATCATCATGATCTATGCGGGACTTGTCGCGGCCGCTGTTAATCTGCCGGCGACGCTGATCGTGAGCGAGGTCTTTCTGCTTGACCGGAACACCCTGTTCTTCACCTCTCAATACGTCGGCGGACAAAATGTCGTGCTCTTCTCACCCTGGCTATTATTCATCATCCTTCACGTTCTGGCAGCCGTCTTTTTCTACAGGCGCACAGTGCGACGCGTGCGACAAATCAGTGACGTATGATCCCCGATGAACTCCGCCTCCTCATCTATAGCCTGAACCGCTGGGATGGTCGGCGACGTCAACAGCAACTTTTACGCGGTATTCCGCGCGGGCTGCTGGCCGGGCTGCTGCTCGTGCTGGGCGCGGCGCTGCTCAGCCGGACGCGGCCGCTGCTGACGCGGAGCGAGTTGGGGTTGCTGGCCGTGGCGCTGGCCCTCATTGGGCTGGCGCTCGCCGGGCTGATTATCATGCTGCGCCGGCGGTCGCCAACCAACAAGGCGCGCTTCGCCGACCGGCAATTCAACCTGCGCGAGCGCATGACGGCCGCCGTCGAGATCCAATCCGGGCGGCTTGTCGTCGATGAAGAGATCGCCATACGACAACTGCGGGACGCCGCCCATGCCGCCGCCGCCGTTGACGCAACGCGCGATCTTCCCCTGAAAGTACAACCGGCTGACTGGCTGCCGGTGTTGGCCGCTCTGGCCCTGTTGATCATCCTGCTCTGGCTGCCCAACCCCCAGGAGACGATCCTGCTGGAACAGCGCGCCGTGGTCGAAGCCGTCGCCGAGCAAGCGCAATCGCTGGAGGAGCTGGCGGCCGAGATCGCCGCTAACGACAGCCTGACCGCCGAGCAGCAGGCGGCCTTGCAGCGACCGCTCGATGAGGCCCTGGCCGCACTGGAACAGCCGGGCATCAATCGGGAGGAGGCCGTGGCCGCGCTCTCCGAGGCCGAGGCGGAGCTGCGCGGACTGAGCCAGGAGTTCGACCACGCAGAATTGCGGCAGGCTCTGGCCGAAGCTGCGACCGATCTGGAGAGAAGCGCGATGACGTCCGATCTGGCCGGGGCGTTGCAATCCGGCCAAATGGGGCAAGCCGCCGCGGCCGCCGGTGCGTTGGCCGATTCGCTCGATTCATTGAGCGCGGAGGAGCAGGCGTCGCTGGCAGAACAGTTGGCCCAGGCCGCGACTGGCTTGCAAGCGGTCGATCCCCAACTGGCCGAAGCCCTGGAGCGCGCGGCCGAGGCGCTGGCTGAGGGTGACAGTGCCGCGGCGCAGGACGCCATGAACGACGTGGCTTCGACTCTGGGCGAGCGGGGGCAGTCGGCCGCCGCCGCCGAGCAGGCCGGAAGCGCCGCCGATCGACTTGCCCAATCGCGCGGCGAGACAGCCCAGAGTGGATCGGGTGGGCAACAACCCGGCAGCGGTGCGGGCAGTACGCCGGGCAACAGTCAAAGCGGCGGCAGCCAGGGTGGCAACCAGGGCGGCCAAGGTGGCGCCCAGGGCAGCGTGGGTGGCCCCAGCCAGGGTGGCGGCCA
>CAZZJN010000031.1:6498-25873 GCA_964654505.1 uncultured Ardenticatenaceae bacterium
CCAGGGCAGCGTGGGTGGCCCCAGCCAGGGTGGCGGCCATGTGGAAAACGTCTTCGTGCCTGGAGCGGCCGACCTTAGCGGCGAGGGACAGGACCTCGAACTGGAGGCGCTCTGCCTCGCCAACCCCGAAGCCTGCGGCCCGCTTGGCAATCAGAGGCCATCGGGCGTCGGCCAAAACAGGCCCGGCGGCAGCCAGGTCCCCTACGATCAGGTGTTCGGCGACTATCGCGACGCAGCCTTTGAGGCGCTGGGCGGCGGGAACATCCCCGTCAACCTGCAAAGCATCATCCGCGACTACTTCTCGGCTCTCGAACCCTGAACCCAAAAGCGTCCTCGAACTTCATAGGTTGCCGCTGAAAAACCAAGCGGATGAGGCAGACCGAACGGGTTTGCCTCATCCGCCAATAGCTACTCTATGATGGGGAAATCCGGCGAATCTAGTAACGCAATATAGCCCCGATTCGGCCCGCGGCTTCGAGGGCCGGATTCTCGGCAATGACCTCCACATGCCCGCCCTGGGACACTGTTTGGGCCACGGCTGCCTCGACGACGTCGGCCGTTTCCGCCAGTTCCGATTCGGTCAGCGGGCTGAGAGCCAGATTGGCCACCAGAAAGCCGGACGAGTTTTGAACGTAACCGGGGGTCTTGAACCCGTCGCTGATGATCAGCGTGTCCACCCGTTTGTCGGAGATCGCCTGGAGCGACTTGTCCAGGCCCACGACGGCGTTCGCTCCCTGGGCGTTCAGCGTGACCAGGCGCTCAACCAGTTTCGCTTCTCGTTCGGCGTTCACCTCGCGCAACAGGTTCAGCGCGCGCTGGCGCACTTCCGCCTCCCCCGCATCGCGCTCGATGGAAAAGGCGCCTACCAGACAGCTTTGCAATTGCTTGGGCAACACCTCGCGAAATTGAGCGACGTTTTCACTCGTCCCCCCCAGGAACAACCGCCGGATGGGACGCGCGGCGAAAAACGCCTGTGCCTTGGCCGCACATTCGCGCATGTTGCGGGCGGCCACATCATCCTCATGCTTGCCGCCCTTCGCCCCGACGCCGGGGTCTCCTCCGCGACGACCCACGGCCGATGAGCCGGTGCCGTCCTTGAGCCGTCGCACTTCCTCGCCACTGAAGCCGTCGGAGGCCTGAAGCTCACCCAGATGGTACTCAAAAAAGCGACCGCCCACCCGGTCGACCAGGATAACGCCGAAATGGGCGTAATGGTCCAGCAAGTGGGCCAACGGTTTGACATACGGCCGCGCAGTCAGCCGTATGCGATTCCGAAAGGCCACGGGCGATCGGTAGGCGCGAAAGAACTCGCCACCCTTGCCGCAGAACAAGGCCAACCCCGGCTTGGACCAGTCATAGCTATGGTCCAGATAGCGCTCGATGGTTTGGGCGTCCTTCTCCTGTTGGGGCGGGACTTCCTTCAGTAGGCCCCGGGCGGTTAACTTGATCGCCTCCACGGATTGGCGCGTGCTGTCGGTATCGAGATAGATACTGATGACACCGTGGCCATTTCCCTCATATGAAACCAGCTCTTGCATCTGCTCCTGGCTAAACATGAAAACCTCCTATCTGCTATGTCGCCTTTGAACCGGACAACCCGTCGGCCGCCGGCTCGGGTGTGATTAGAGACTTCCAGAGCGCAATCGCCCTCGCGGACCGCCCGACCCTATGGCCGTTGGCCCAATGTGAGAGGCAGTTCCATTTGACCGCCGTCACGGATTATCGTTAGCATGATGGTCTGGCCGACTTCGGTCTTGAATACCAGATAGTTGATCAGCCCGTCGGGATCGGCGATCGGCTGTCCATCCACAGCGATGATCAGATCGCCGCCGGCCAATGTCCCCTCGCTGTCATTGAAACCGCTGGCCCGCAAGCCGGCCGCTGCCGCGGGGCTACCGGGTATCATATTCGTGATATAAGCCCCCGTTGACTGCGGCAATCCCAACTCCTGCTGGGCCAACAGATCGAGCGCTGTCATGCTGATTCCCATGTAGGAATAATGATAGACCCCTTCGGCGATGAGCGTCGGGATGATGCGATGAACGGCGTTGACGGGGATGGAGAACCCAACCCCGGAGTTGGAGCCGGTGCTGGTGCTGATGGCGCTATTGACCCCGATGACCTCTCCGGCCAGATTCAGGAGAGGTCCGCCCGAGTTGCCGGGGTTGATGGCCGCGTCGGTCTGGATCACGGAGGGCAGGGAATAGCGGCCGCCGCCATCGGCGATCCGGTTGGAGGCCAGGGAGCGGCCAAGGCCGCTGACGATACCAAGCGACAATGAGCCGGCTTCGCCGAACGGATTGCCGATGGCCACAACGAATTGGCCGACCCGCACGTCATCGGAATCGCCCAACGGAATGGGCTGTACGCCATCGGGCAGGGAATCGACCTTGATCACAGCCAGGTCGCTGTCAACGTCGGTGCCGATCACCTCGGCCGAACGTCGCTCGCCATTGGCGAAGACCACCTCCAGCCCGCTCGCCCCGGTCACGACATGATTGTTGGTGACGATGTGACCCTGAGCATCATAGACAAAGCCGCTGCCGGTGCCGAGAGCGAAAGATTGCTCATCCAGAACATAGATGTGGACGACGGCCGGATTCACTCGCTGGTATAGATCGACCATCGATGCTTCCAGATCGGTATTGATCGGGGCCTCGGATGCGGCGGTTGGCGTTGCCGCGGCCGCTTGCGCGCTGACCTGAGCCATCACCGTAGCAACAGCTTGGTCGACTATCGCCTTTTGGTCGAGGGACGGTTCGGTTGTACTCGGTGGGGTTGCCGATTGGCCGAATATCTCGGCCCGGCATGCAAGCGTTGTTAGAACAAGTAAAGCAATGAACAACAAGAGGGGCGCGCGTTGGAAACGATACATTGGCAAAGTATTACCCTAACTATTTCCGTTAACAAGATTCGCAGGGCCGGGCTTCCACTTTGAATGGATACACCTATTCTAATGAGACGGCAACCATACCGTCAAGTCACAGATAGCGTGACTTAGCTACCTATCAGCCAACCGGGCGCCCATCCCTTGCCGGCCTTATTTCTGGACGGGGAAGACGCAACATTTTCGTTGCGTCTTCCCCAACCCTGTTGACGACAGAACGGCCGCGGAAAGCTCGCGATCATCGAGCGATTCCGCGGCCGGCTTTCGGCCTAATCAATAAAGGAACATCGGCTTGCCGAGAACGTGGCGAACCTTCGGCCGGTAGTTTTTGGCGTCGTAAAGCTCGTCAACGTCGACGCGCTTGACGCCGCTGGTGACGACGCTCATGGCAACGTGGGTATACGCCCCGTCGCGCAAGGCCACCATGCGGCCGCTCGACCCGCCGACGATTAGATCGACCGCCAGCTGGGCGTAATTCGTGCCCACCATCAGGTCAAGAGCATCCGGCGCGCCCGAACGCATCAAATAGGCGATGCGCTGGGTGATGATATTCTCGCCCGTCAACTTCTTCAGCGCCTCGCCGGTGATCTCGCCGATGCCGCCCAGTTTGCGATGGCCATAGGCGTCGGTCTCGCCATATTCGACGACCTTTCCGCCGGCCATGTGCGCGCCCTCGCTGACGGTGACCATGGCGTAATTGCTGGGATTGCTGAGCTTGTCTTTCATGACCAGGTCGGCCAGAACCTCCGGGTCGAACGGCACTTCAGAGATGACCGCCCGGTCAACCCCGGCCAAATAGGAACTAATCAGGCTCGTCTCGCCGGAGTTGCGGCCGAAAAGCTCGATAACCGCGATACGCTCATGGGAACCGGCGCTGGTGCGCAACTGGTGGATGAACTGCACGCTGCGCGTGACGGCCGTGCTGAAGCCGATGCAGTAGTCCGTGCCGTAGACGTCGTTATCCATCGTCTTGGGGATGGCCACCACCGGGAAACCCTCGCGGTGCAGGCGTTCGCCATAGCTGAGCGTGTCATCGCCGCCAATTGGGATCAGGCGATCGATGTTCAGGAACTCCAGATTCTTGAGCACGTGGGGAGTGAAGTCACGTTGGGATTCGTCGGCCGTTTCCGCCTCGAGGTGGTTCGGGTCCTTCAGGAAATCGGGGACATTGCCGGGGCGGACCTTGCCGGGATTCGTGCGGCTGGTATGCAGCATCGTTCCACCGGTACGGTCGATCGTGCGCACGACGCTGTTATTGAGCGGCTGGATATATTTCTGCACGGTCTCCGGATCGTCACGATTGATCAGCAGCAGGCCGGCCCAGCCGCGGCGAATGCCCACGACCTCATGACCGGCATCAACGGCCCGATTGACGACCGCTTTGATGCAAGGATTCAGGCCCGGCACGTCGCCGCCGCCTGTCAGGATTCCAATTCTCATGATAATTAATCTCCTTAAAGAAACATCTAAAACTGTTTTATTCCGCTAATGAGTGCGCTACCCTTGCCCGCTGTCGCCGGGAAGGGTTGTCTCCTGTTTGGCCAGGAGTCGGGCTATCGGTCTCAACCCCATCCACCATTGGTTTATGGGGCGGCTATGTTCAAAATCCATCAGTTTGGGGATTCTCTCCAGATCGGTAAAAACGATCTCGCCCTGCTGCTGGCCGATGCATGCCCCCACGGGCGATTCATCGAGGATATGCTCGATGAGATATTCGATGCAAGCCACACCCAGGCGGGTGCCGAAAATACGGTCGAATGGCGAAGGCGTCCCGCCCTGCTGCATGTGCCCCAGGATGGCCTGGCGGACGTCAAAAAGATCGCCGCCTTCTTCCTCGAACAGTGTGCGCATGAAGTTCGTCGTGTACACCTCATTGGCCATCTCATTGCGAATAATCAGGCCAAGGCGCTTGCCTCGCTCAAAGCCCCTCCGGAAATCATCCACATCCTCCACCAGATCGCGCATGGTCACCCCTTCTTCGTGAAGGTACACCCGTTCGGCGCCGGTGGCCAGCGCGCTCATCAGGGCCAAATAGCCGCAATAGTACCCCATGACTTCGACGATGAAGGTGCGCTGCGAGGCGACGGCCGATTGCTTGATCTTGTCGACCGCCATGATGATGCTGTTCAGCGCCGTATCGGCCCCTACGCTCAACTCCGTCCCCGGCAGGTTATTATTGATAGTCGCCGGCAGGCAGGCCATGGGGATATCGAAAGCGGGGTAGTGCCGGCGCTGGTTATACAGCTCCAGCATGGACGCATAACCCGACCAGCCTCCGATCATCAGGATGCCGTCGACCTGGTTCTCCTCAAGATGGCGAGCGATCGAATAGAGATCGCGCCCTTTGGGAATATAGCGGTTCGTACCCAGTTCCGAGCCGCCCCGGCTGGCCCAGCCGTTGACGCCCATCCAGTCAATCTCGGCGATCTCATTGTTGATCAAGCCACGAAAAGCGTTGCGGACTCCCAGCATGACGTGGCCGCGATCGAGACCGATACGAATGGCGGCACGCGCGGCCGTGTTCATGCCCGGCGCGGGACCGCCACCGTGCATAATGGCGATGCGCAGGCGACGCTGGTCGGGCGTCGGCGGATGCGGCTTGGCCCGGACGAGCGTCTGCATCACCTCGAAGGACCGCTTGAAAGTGGTGCCGCGCAAACTTAGGGCCTCGCTATATTTTTTGGCAGCCACGGCCGCGGCCACGGCTCTGGTTTTTTCCAGCGCGACGGCCAGGGTGGTGCGAGTCAGTTTATTGCCCTGCATGCCCACGATCAGCGGCTCGTCATGCGGCTTCATGGACATGAGCGCCTCAACGGCTTCCACGCCCAGCATCGTGCTGAGATTGCGGTCGAAGGCGCTGGGCGCTCCCCCGCGCTGCACGTGACCGAGCACGGTGATGCGCACATCTTCACCCAGCCGTTCCTCGATCACTTCCTTCACATGCCGGCTGGTGATGTGATTGCCTTTGCGGTCGCGCGCGCCTTCAGCGACGATAACCATGCTGTCGCGACGGCCCATCATGCGGCCGTTTCGCAGCTTCTCGCACATCTTCGTCTCCCAATCATCCACGTCAGGTGGGGATTCAGGGATGAGAACCCAGTCGGCCCCGGAAGAGATGGCCGACATGAGCGCCAGATAGCCGCAGTTGCGCCCCATGACCTCAACGACAAAGCTGCGCTGATGGCTGGCGGCCGTGCTGGAGATGGCGTCGGTGGCGTCGATGATGCGGTGCAAGGCCGTGTCCGCGCCGGTCGTGATATCGGAGCCGAACATATCGTTGTCGATCGACCCGATGATGCCCACGACGGGCAGGGACCTGGTTCGCCCCGCCGCTTTCTTGGTCACCTGACCTCGGTCGACCAGTTCCTGAACAAGCCCTTCCCACTCGGCATGCAGCACGCCCGCGCCCGACAGGCTGCCGTCACCGCCGATGACGATCAGCCCCTCGATCTCGTTTAGCAACAGATTGCGCGCGGCATTCAGGCGACCTGACCGGTCGTGAAACTCAATGCAGCGGGCCGAGCCAATCACCGTGCCGCCCAGATGCAAAATACCGCCAACATCGTTCCAGTGCATGGGCTTGATCCGGTCGCCACCCGCCACCATGCCCGAATATCCCTCGTGGATCGCGTAAACTTCCAGCCCACGATTGATCCCCATGCGCACTACCGCGCGCAGGGCGGCATTCATGCCCTGGGCATCGCCCCCGCTGGTTAGAACTCCAATTCGTTTCATTCAACAAGCACCATTGATCTATGCATGATTCTTCGGATGCATTCCCATCGATCGATGAGTATGGTTATATGGGTCCGCCCACCTCGAATTGATCGATAAACAGAGGCCGGCTCGGAGGCGGACGCGATCGTTTTCTTAAATGACCAGGGTCTTTCGTCTATCCGCGCGCAGTGGAGTGGGAATAAAACTACTTAATACTACCGGGATCGGCGTACAAGGCAACTTTTTCCGGCCTCATGATCGACCCTCTCATTCGGAGGTCGGGTAGTCATGAAGGCGATGTTTGGCTAGAATTAGTTGACCGTCCTCGTAGCTCAATGGATAGAGCAATCGCCTCCTAAGCGATAGATCATGGTTCGAGTCCGTGCGGGGACATTTGTGTTGCCCGGGCAGGCGCGCAGGTCTGCCTCTGGTCGCCATTCGTGCTCACCTAAAGCGTGCTCTCCGGATCGATATCCACAACCCACTGCCGCGGAATGGGTACATCCTGCAGCAGACGATGCGGGTCGGGAGTGTGGATGACGATATGCCAGCGGTAACGGCCGTCCAGTCGGGTGAAAAACGCCGGCGTCGGCCCCAACACATCCGTGGCGGCCAGCGCCCGCTCGCGGATGACGTGCCGCAACACATTGCCCATCTCAACAGCCATCCGCTCCGCCCGCTCGTTCACCGGATCCGTCACCAGCAACCGCACCATACGGCGGATCGGCGGCAAGGCTTGCCGGGTGCGAAAGCGCATCTCCTCCACGTAAAACCCGGCGTAGTCATGGTCGGCCGCGGCCTTGATGGCGTAATGGTCAGGTTGATAGGCCTGAATGATCACCCGCCCGCCCAGCAAACCCCGCCCCGCCCGCCCGGCCACCTGGGCCAGCACCTGAAAGACGCGCTCGCCGGTATTATAGTCCGGCAATCCCAGCGCGATATCGGCTGAGATCACCCCCACCAGCGTCACAAACGGCAAGTCAAGCCCCTTGGCGATCATCTGCGTGCCGACCAGGATATCGGACTCGCGGTTGATGAACCCGGACAGCAAGGCCTCATGGGAGCCTTCCTCAACGGTCGTGTCGCGATCCCAGCGCACCAGGCGCGCTTCGGGCCAGCGCTCGCGCACCAGCGTCTCCAGTTGTTCCGTGCCCAGGCCGAAGTAGCGGATGCGCTCCGATCCGCAATTGGGGCAGACCCGGGGCTGTGGCTCGCGGCGGCCGCATTGATGGCAGGTGAGCATCATTTGTGACTGGTGGTAGGTCAGAGGGATGCCACAGCGCGGGCAGGTCATCACATGGCCGCAGTCCCGGCAGCTGACGAAGGTCGATGAGCCGCGACGATTCAGGAAGAGGATGCTCTGCTCGCCGCGAGCCAGGGTCTCGGAGACAGCCGAATCCAGCGCGCGACTGAAAACCGAGCGATTGCCCGCCCGCAACTCCTGCCGCATATCCACGACCTGGATGGGCGGCAAGGGTATCGTCAGCGCCTCATCCATCCGCATGACATCCGCGCTCTCCCCGGCATCCAGCGGGCGGTAGCGGCTTTCCAAATGGAGGCGTTCAGCCTGGCCCTCGATGCGGCGGCGATGGCCCATGATACGCTTGGGCAGCTCCAGCAACTGGTAGCGACCCGATCGGGCGCGGTGGTAGGTGACGACATCCGGCGTGGCGCTGCCCATCATGACAATCGCGCCCGTCAGCCCGCCCAGAGCGATGGCCGCCTCACGCGCGTGATAATAGGGCGGCGGCACGGGAGGCGTTTGCTTGTAGCTGCCGTCATGCTCCTCATCGATGACGATCACCCCCAGATTGGGCAAGGGCGAGAACAAAGCGCTGCGAGGGCCGATGACGATATCAACGAGGCCGCGACGCGCGCGACGCCAGGTGTCGTATCGCTCGCCATCGCTGAGACCGCTATGGAGCACGGCCACCCGACCGGGGAAACGCGCCGCAAAACGGCGAACAGTCTGTGGCGTCAGGGCGATCTCCGGCACCAGAACGATAGCCTGCTGCCCGCGCTCCAGCGCGAAGGCGATGGCCCGCATATAGATCTCGGTCTTGCCGCTGCCGGTGACGCCATGAAGCAGGAAGGGCGTGGCGGCATCCATCGGATCGTGAGCGGCGAGGCCGTCGCCATCGGGAGCATGACCCTCTACGCCGATTTGTTCTGTCGCGGCCACCTCCTCATCTGCCCACTCATCATCCTCGTCGGCCGCTTCCCCCTCGATCATGGCCATTTTGACCCGCCCCCAAACACGAGCCTGATCCAGCGTCAATTCGGGCGGATCGGCCGGGGCGAAGTCGCGGTCGGCCAATGAGTCACGCCAGACGTGGACATCACCCAGCCGAACCAGTTCCAGTTCGGCCAGACGTCGCAGATGATTCAGATTGGCTCCCGTCGCCGCATACAGGTCGCTGACGGATACCGCACGCGCCTCCTCGGTCAGATAATCGAGGATTCGGCCATAGACCTCCGCGTGT
Source organism: uncultured Ardenticatenaceae bacterium (assembly GCA_964654505.1). Lineage (GTDB taxonomy): Bacteria > Chloroflexota > Anaerolineae > Promineifilales > Promineifilaceae > Promineifilum. The sequence goes on from CAZZJN010000031.1 coordinate 15,586, forward strand.
CGCAGTCGCAAGACCCAGCCCATGACCCGACGGGCGGGAACGGCCAGACTCACCGCGGCGGGCTGCTCTTCAAGCCGTACCAATCCCTCGTCCAGCCATGTCTGAAGCAGCCCCGGATCGGGCAGATCCTCCGGTGCGAGCGGCAATTGGGCCAACGCGGCCGCCTGTTCCACCGGAACCTCTTTCCCCGGCACAGGCACGACGATGGCCACGGCCGGGATGCGGGTCACCAGCCCTTCCTTGGCCAGCAAATCAATGTGCCCCGGCTCAGCACCGGTCGCCGCCAGCACGGCGGTCTCGGCCGGGAGCGGGTCGGCCAGATCATGCAGATATTGCAGGATATCGGCCGCCTTGTTGGCCCGGCCAAGCTGAGGTACGGCGGCGCGGATGAGCGACGGCCCGGCGATGAGTTCGGCCGTGCGAATGTGCTTGGGTCGCGCGCGGGGCGGATCCAGCACCGAAGCACGCCGCAGGATATTTCGGTTCACGAGCTGCATGGCGGCGGCCGGCCATTTCTTATTCTTGACAGCGCGTGCAATCTGCCGGCCGCGCAGGACGCCGCGCTCGCGCAACAGATCGACAAGCTGTTGTTGCAGCTCCGTCAGCCGCCCGTCGCCATTCCAATAGGGATTGACATCATAGGTGGTATCCGACCAGCGCGTCAGTCCCGGCGGTAGCAGCAGGCGAAAACAGGCGTTGAGCGGGGCCAGATAGCGATAGCTCAACCAGCGGGCCAGCTCGATCTGCCACGGCCGGAGCACCGGATCGGGGTCGATGAGGCTGATGATCGGCTTGGTTTCGGGCACAGGAGAGGAATCGACAAAAGCGACGATGATGGCCTGGGCCAACCGGCGGCCGAATTCGATCTCGACCAGATGGCCGACACGCAGTTCCGGCCGCAGATCGGCCGGGATGTGATAGGTGTAGGCATCGGCGAGCGCCGTCTCAATGTTGACCACCACTTCAGCGTATTGACCGGCATTCATACCATGATTTTAACATGTTCCATTCACGAAGATCAGGCATAATGGACGGTCATACGCCCGAGGAAAGGAGAACTAACTTGAAACTCGTCACCTATCAGCACGCCGGCAAGATCGCTATCGGCCTGTGGCGCGAGGACGGCATCGTCAATCTGACGGCCGTCGCGCCGGACATGATCACCCTGATCGAACTGGGAGAAGCAGGATTGGCTCGCGCCAGTGAGATCGCCGCGACGGCCGAGGCCATCCCGGCGGCCGATGTCCGCTTGCTGGCCCCCATTCACAACCCCCGGCGTAACGTCATGTGCGTGGGCAAAAACTATGCCGCGCACACGCGCGAATCCTATGAGGCTCGCGGCGAATCGGTCGAGACGATTGATTATCCGGTCATCTTCACCAAGACGACGACCTGCGTCAACGGGCCTTATGATGACATCCCGTTCGATGCCGCCGTCTCCGACAAGATCGACTACGAGGCGGAGTTGGCCGTCATCATCGGCCGCCGGCTGAAAAACGCGACCCGCGAGGAGGCGCCGGCCGCCGTCTTCGGCTACACCGTGCTCAACGACGTGACCGCCCGCGACCTGCAAACGCTGCACAAACAGTTCTTCAAGGGCAAGAGCCTGGACGGCAGTTGCCCCATCGGGCCATGTATCGTGACGGCCGACGCGATCCCTGATCCATACGCCCTGCGCATCACCTGCCGCGTCAACGGCGAACTGCGCCAGGACAGCGCGGCCGAGACGATGACCTTCGACATCCCGACGCTCATCGGCCACCTGTCGCGGGGGATGACACTCCTGCCCGGCGACATAATCGCCACCGGCACGCCGAGCGGGGTCGGCTTTGCCATGAAACCGCCGGTGTTCCTGCGGCCGGGCGACGTCGTGGAATGCGCCATTGAAGGCATTGGGGCCATCAGAAATCGCATTGCTGAGGCCGCTTGAGCCGGCACGGCCGCGCGACCCGGACGGCCTCCCCGGATTGACACGCTAGGCGGTCATGATATAATCGGGAGTTGGCTGAGTGGGTTAACGGTCGGGTGGCGAAGAGCAAAAGAGATTGAAGAAATCACAGGATGCGACTCGTGCGCCAATCCTGGGTTTCGCAATTGAGACTCCGTAATACCGTTATGTCGCAAACATAAGCGCCGCCTAACCTTTACGAAGGACACTTTACCGGTGTCACTGGCGTTGGAACTCGGTCCGCTGTTGCGAATATCAGCAACACATGGCCGAGTTTTTGTTTCAATCAGGAGATCTGCAACCCGCAAAATATTAGCCGTTGTAGGACAAGCGCATGACTGAAGAATCGATGAATTCCCTCGAAGATCTGTTGGATCAACACGACTATGATATGCCCCAAAACGGAGATATCCGCACGGGCGTGATCGTGGCCAACACACAGCAAGGCCTTATCATCGATCTGGGATTGAAACGCGATGGCATCGTACCCCAGTCCGACCTCGCCAAGCTGGAACCCGGCGAACGCGAGGAGCTGAAGATAAACGATGAAGTACCCGTTTACGTCGTCCAGACCGAAAACCCCGAAGAGCTGATTGTTTCCATCCATCTGGCTCGTCTTAATCATGACTGGCTCCAGGCGGAAGCGCTTCTGGCCAGCGGGGAAATATTCGAGGGCGAAGTGATCGGCTACAACAAGGGCGGCGTCATCGTCCCCTACGGCCGCATTCGCGGGTTTGTGCCCATTTCGCACCTGAGCGATGTGACCCCCGGCATGGGTGAGCGTCGCCGCCAGCAACGACTGGCCCGCCTGCGCGGCGAGACGATCGGCGTCAAGATCATCGAGGTCGACCGCCACCGCCATCGCCTGGTGATGTCGCAGCGCGAAGCGCAGAAGGAATGGGAAGACAAGAAGCGCGGCGAACTGATGGAAGTATTGCAGCCGGGCGAGATTCGCACCGGCCGCGTCAGTGGCCTGCGAGATTTCGGCGCATTCGTCGATTTGGGCGGGGCCGATGGATTGGTGCACATCTCCGAGCTTTCCTGGCACCGCATCGACCATCCCCGCGAGGTCGTCAAGCTGGGCGACGAGATCGAGGTCTACGTGTTGGGCGTCGATCAGGAGTCAGGCCGAATCAGCCTGAGTCGCAAGAAGCTGCTGCCCAATCCGTGGGACACCGTCGCGCAACGGTATACGCAAAACCAGTTGGTTGAGGGCAAGATCACACGCATCCTTGATTACGGCGCCTTTGCCGAAATCGAGCCGGGCGTCGAAGGTTTGCTCCACGTTTCCCAATTGTCGCGCAATCCGGTCGAGAATCCGCACGCCGTCGTGGCGGAAGGCGAAACCCACCTGCTGCGCGTCGTAAGCATCGACCAGAAGCGCCAGCGCATCGGCCTGAGCCTGAAAGCGGTGACGCCGACGGAACAGATCGAATGGATGGCCCAGAAGGAACTGGCTGAGGCCCTTCGCCTTGAAGAGGAAGAAGCGGCCGAAGCGGTGCGCGGCGCCTCCGGCAAGGACGTGGAACCGGGCGACCGGTCACCGGAAGACCAGGTCGCCGAGAGTGAGCCGGTCGCAGACGAGGTCGAAGCGGCGATAGAAGACAACGGCGCGGCCGTCGGCGAGCCTGAAGCGGCCGCCGGCGAAAGCGTGGAAACGGCTGAAGAAGTTGTGGAAACGGCTGAGGAAGCCATCGAAGCAGCGACGGACGAAGCCGAAGCTATCGAAGCCGTCGATGAGATCGCCGCCGAAATTGAGGACGCGGTCGGTGAAAGCGAAGCGGCCGTCGATGAGCTGACAGCCGAGATATCGGAAACAATCGCGGATAGTGATTTGGGCGAAGCCGCGGCCGCCCCCTTAGATTAAGACAACGCAGGAGTATATGGCCAAGAAGGAAGACAAGTTAGAGGTCGAAGGCACGGTAATCGAGCTTTTGCCGAACACGCAGTTTATGGTTGAGTTGGACAACGGGCATCGGGTTTTATCCTACCTGTCCGGTCGCATGCGCAAGCATTACATCCGCATTTTGCTGGGTGACCGGGTTCGGGTGGAGATGACGCCCTATGACCTGGAACGCGGCCGCATCACCTATCGTTACCGTCGCAACGTGCAAGCCGCCGAAGCCTGACCCTCGACGACACCTGCCGGATGACTATCATCCGGCGATCCATGACCCGACAGCCGGTCGCCCAATTAACGGTGGCCGGCTATGAAGGTTATCCAGTCGCCGGAAACGATGGTATCCTGCACCCTGCCCCCGGCGGCGATCAGCGCCGCTTCCACGTCCGGCCCCTGCTCCAGGATGATTCCGCTTAACACGAGCTGCCCATCGGCCGCGACATAGGACAACAACCCTTTCTCGTTCAACAATTGAATGATGACCGGAGCCAGGATATTGGCCACAACCACATCCCACGTCTCACGGGTCGTCTCATGGTGCACGCTATCCAGTTCCCCCCGCCACACATGAATCGACGGGCCTACTTCGTTCTGGGCGGCATTATCGATGGTGGCGCGAACGGCCAGTTCATCGGTATCGAAGGCGTCGATAACGGCCGCGCCCAGCTTGGCGGCGGCGACCGACAGGATGCCTGATCCCGTGCCCGCATCGAGTACGCTTGACCCCGGAACGACGAGCGTCTCCAGCGCGCGCAAACAGCCCTGAGTCGTCGGATGCAGCCCGGTGCCGAAAGCCATCCCCGGGTCGAGTATCAGGATGATATCGTCCGGTTGGGCGTCTTCATCCGATTCACGCGGCAACCATGCCGGCCAGATTTTAAGCCCCCGGCCGACACGAAACGGGCTGTAGTGAGCTTTCCAGGCGTTGGCCCAATCCTCGTCAGCCAGTTCCCGGAACACCGGCTCGGGGATGGGATAGAGGCGGCCAAGGTGGTAGAGGATCTCCTCGATCCGGCGGCGCAGCTCGGGCGTGTCCTGGTCCTCAGGCACGTAGATGAGCACCGTCACGTACGGCTCCAGCGCGTCGGGATCGGCCGTCGATTCATCGCCGAGCTGCTGCAAGACCACGCTCTCCTGATAGGCAAAAGGCCGCAGCACCTCCGCCACGGCCTCAGCTCCTTCACCATCGGTTCGAACACTTATTTCCAGCCAATACATGGGATCACCCGAACAGTTCGCCCAGCGCATCCTTCAATTGGCCCAGGATACCCTTGCCCCGTTGGGGCACAACCTCGCGGCCGAGCGTGCGAGACAACTCCTTGAACAGGGCCTCCTGCTCGTCCGTCAGGTTCCTGGGGATGGCGACGTTGATGATCACCAGCTGGTCACCTCGGCCGACGTTGGCGCTGCGGCCGGTGCGATCCAGCTTGGGCACGCCCAGCCCGCGCATGCGAAACACCCGACCCGATTGCGTCCCCGCGGGTATCTGCAATTTCGTCTCGCCGTCCACGCTGGGCACGGTGATCTCATCGCCCAAAGCCGCCTGCGATATATTGATCTGCAGGTCGAGTACGATGTCGTCGCCTCGCCGCTGGAAAAAGTCGTGCGGCGTGACGGTGAGGACGACGAAGAGATTGCCGGGAGACCCGCCATCGAGACCGGCCCCGCCTTCGTTTGTCAACCGGATTTGGGTGTCGCTGTCCACGCCCGGCGGGATCTTGACCTTCTTGGTCACAGTACGTTCGACGATCTTGCGGCCGTTGCACTCATGGCACAGGTGAGGAATCAGCTCACCGGTTCCATTGCAAGTGCTGCAGGTGGTGACATTGACGAACTGCCCCAATATCGACTGTTGCACGCGACGCACTTCGCCCGAGCCGTTGCAGGTGGTGCAGGTGATCGGCCGCGTGCCCGGTTCGGCTCCGCTGCCATTACAGATCGTACATGTCTCCGCGCGCCGGTACTCGATATCGCGCTCGGCCCCGAATACCGCTTCTTCGAAGGTGATCGTCAGGTCGTACCGCAGATCAGACCCACGACGCGGACCCTGGCGACGGCGGCGGCCGGTTGCGGCGCCCCCGAACGAGCCAAAAAACTCCTCGAAGATGTCGGCAAAACCGCCAAAGCCCTGCTGGTCAAACCCCGAGAAGCCGCCATTGCCGACGCCCGCGTGCCCGAAACGATCATAAGCCGACCGCTTGTCGTCATCCGACAATACCTCGTAGGCCTCGCTGATCTCCTTGAATCGCTCATTAGCGTCAGGCTCGTTGTTGACGTCGGGGTGATACTGGCGGGCCAGACCGCGGTACTGCTTCTTCAGTTCCTCTTTGGTCACGGTCCGGGAGACGCCCAGGACTTCGTAGTAATCGCGCTTTGATGCCATAGTTCACACCGGATCAGGCCACGAGCGTCAACTGCTCGCGGCCCGATCCAATTTGTTAATCATTAATTGGCGTCGCTGAATTCGCCCTCGACAACATCCTCGTCGGCGCCGCCATTGCCGGACGGCCCGCCGTCGGAGGAACCATTGTCCTGGGGACCGGTTGCCCCGGCCTGGTACATGGCCGAACCCGCTTGCTGCAAGGCCTGCTCCAGTCGCTGGGCAGCCTGCTGCATGGCGGCCGGGTCGTTGTTGCCGAGCGCCGTCTTCACCTCATCGATCCGCGCTTGCACGTCCGACTTGTTCGATTCCGGGATCTTGTCGCCATTATCGGCCAGGAACTTCTCGGCACCATAGACCGTCGAATCGGCCACGTTGCGCGCCTCGATCTCTTCCTTGCGCCGAACATCGTCGGCGGCATGGCTTTCGGCGTCGCGCATCATGCGGTCGATCTCGTCCTTGGCCAGGCCGCTGGACGGGATGATCTGCATCGCCTGTTGCCGGTTGGTGGCCTTGTCGCGCGCGCTGACGTTCAGGATGCCGTTGGCGTCGATGTCAAACGACACTTCGATCTGCGGCACGCCTCGCGGCGCGGGCGGCAATCCGTCGAGGATAAAACGCCCCAGGCTCTTGTTGTCGCCCGCCATCGGCCGCTCGCCTTGTACAACATGGATCTCCACCTGTGTCTGGCTGTCGCCCGCGGTCGAGAAGATCTGGCTCTTCTTGGTCGGGATGGTAGTATTGCGCTCGATCAGTGGCGTGGCGATGCCGCCCAGCGTCTCGATGCCCAGCGTCAGCGGGGTCACGTCGAGCAAGACCACTTCCTTCACCTCGCCGCCCAACACACCGGCCTGAATGGCCGCGCCCAGCGCCACGACCTCATCGGGGTTGACACCCTTGTGCGGGTCCCTGTTGAAGAACTTGCGCACGGCCTCCTGGATCGCGGGCATGCGGGTCATACCACCGACCAGAATAACTTCGGTGATATCGCCCACGGCCAGCCCGGCATCCTTCAACGCCTTGCGACATGGCTCGATCGACCGCTGCACCAGGTCCTCGGTCAGCTGCTCCAGCTTGGCGCGGGTCAGCGTCAGGTTCATGTGCTTGGGTCCGGCGGCATCGGCAGTGATAAAGGGCAGGTTCAACTCGGATTGCATGGTCGTGGAAAGCTCGACCTTGGCCTTTTCGGCCGCCTCGCGCAGACGCTGCAGGGCTTGCTTGTCGTTGCGCAGGTCGATACCCTCTTCCATCTTGAATTGACCGGCCGCCCAGTCGATGATGCGCTGGTCGAAATCGTCACCACCCAGGAAGGTGTCGCCATTGGTCGATTTCACCTCGAAGACGCCATCGCCTACCTCGAGGATGGAGATATCAAACGTGCCGCCACCCAAGTCATAGACGGCGATAATCTCGTCCTTCTTGCTGCCCAGCCCATAGGCCAGCGAGGAAGCGGTCGGTTCGTTGACGATGCGCATCACTTCCAGACCGGCGATCTTGCCCGCGTCTTTGGTGGCCTGGCGCTGGCTGTCATTGAAGTAAGCCGGCACGGTGATGACCGCCTGAGTGACGGTCTGGCCCAGATAGGCCTCGGCGTCGGTCTTGATCTTCTGCAAGATCATGGCCGAAATTTCCGGAGGTGAATATTCGCGGCCGTTCATGACCACGCGAACGTCGCCATTGGACGCCTGCTTCACCTCATAGGGTACGTAGGTCAGGGCGCGTTGCACCTCATCATCGTCAAATTTTCGCCCCATGAACCGCTTGACCGAATAGATCGTATTTTGCGGATTGATGACCGCCTGCCGCTTGGCCACCTGACCCACCAGGCGCTCGCCCGTTTTGGGGTTCACGGCCACAACAGACGGAAACAGTCGGCTGCCTTCCGAGCTGGGAATAACGACGGGTTCTCCACCCTCCATCACGGCGACAACGGAGTTCGTTGTGCCCAAGTCAATACCGATTATCGTTGCCATTGATACAGACCTCTTTCAATAATAATTGCTTCTTAGGGAGCGACGGTGACGAGCGAAGGTCGAATCACCCGATCGCCCAGTCGATAGCCGCGTCTTAATTCACTGACGATGATGCCGCTGTCATGATCATCCGACGGCTCCTGCGACAGCGCTTCATGCAGGTTGGGGTCAAACGGCTCGCCGACGGCCGGGATGACCTGCACGTTCATCTCTTCCAGCACGGAGAGCATCTTGCGATAGACCAAAGCCACGCCCGCGACCCAGGGATCATTCTTGTCTTCTCCGGGCACGGAGTCCAAAGCGCGCTCGAAATCGTCGAGTAACGGCAAAAGTTTGGCGACGGTCTCGGCCGTGGCATTCACGTAAGTCTCGCCGCGCTGGCGATCGAATCGCTTGCGCGCATTGGCGAACTCGGCTTGCGTGCGTTGCCAGCCGTCCAGATTACGCGCCGCCTCAGCTTGCGCGGCCGCCAGTTCTGCTTCCAGGTTAAGTTCAGTCTCGGGAGAGTCCTCCGCCACGGCGTCTACAACCGCGCCGGCCTGGGCCGGATCACCCCATACTTGTTCATCATTGGTAACTGTCACTCTCATCTACCTCTATTTGATCCAGGATATTGCCGCGGGCATCGTGCCGCGCAACCGGGTTCAAATCCTGTACAAAGTATTCATATACAAAGCCGCTCATCAGATCGGCGACGTAGCGCACGGCGGCGACATTGCGATCGTAAGGCATACGCGTGGGGCCGACGACGGCCAGCGTGCCGGAAAAGCTCTCGGTGACGCCATAGCGGGAGAGAATCATGGTGCAATCCCTGAGTTCCTCCCAACGGCCGTCGCCGCCGATAACCACCTGCACCCCGTCGCCTCGCTGGGCTTTCGTCTCCGACAGCACCGAGGCCAGCAACGTGCGCTCTTCCAGCAGCCGCACGGCGTGGCGCGTGCCCTCGTCATCGAGAATATTCACCAGACCGTCGCGATAGATATCGCTGATCGGCCGGTGGTCGGCCCGATGCAGCGCGTCGACAACCAGCCTGGCGATTTCGCTTTCCAGCGTATCCAGAAAGCTGCCCGATACGCGCGCGGCGATTTCATCGGAATCCATTTCAGGAAACAGCGCGTTGAGCCGCTCGGCCGCCGCGCTCAAACGAGCCTGGGGCAGCGGCTCAGCCAGCGTGAGCATCTGCTGTTTCACCTCTCCACCGAACAGCACGATCACCATGAGGACCAGGCGACCCTGAGTTGCGATCAGCTGCATGTGCTTGAAGCGATTGGCGCGGGCCTGTGGGGCGGTGACGAAGCTGGCGCTGCCGGATGTGCGGGCCAAAATGGCGGCCGACAGGCGCATCCATTGGTCCAGCTCCAGGCGCGCCTGATGGAACTGGTGGCGGATCATCTGTCGCTCATGCAGCGGCAAATGAAACTCGCCCAGCAGCTTCTGGACGAAGTAGCGATAGCCGCGTTCGGTGGGAATTCGACCGGCCGACGTGTGAAGCTGGGCGAGATAGCCCATCTCCCCCAGGGCGACGAAATCGTTGCGTACCGTGGCCGAGCTGATATCGAGGCCGAAATCGCCGACCAGCGTCTTGGAGCCGACCGGCCGTCCCGTCTCAATATAGTGGCGAACAACCATCGCCAACACTCGTTCCTGACGTTCCGTCAGCGTCTGAAATTCAATCTCGTCCACAATGCAATCATCGACCGGGTGACTAGTCCTCAACATGACTATACCCGGCCTTCTCACCCTGCTCGATTCTTCATTGCGCAATTAGCACTCATGTATAACGAGTGCCAAATGCGCCGGATTGATCATAACATGCCGGCGGTTTGGGGTCAATTAGAACCGCGTTAGATTCAGTTCGGCGAAGGGCAAAAATCAATAGCGAGGCTCGTCTTTTTTCCGGGGCGAAACGATTTGCCAAAGGGTGCGCAAGAGGATTTTGGTATCGAGAAGAATGGACCAATTCTCCGAGTACCACAGGTCGTATTTGGTGCGCTCGTTGATGGAACTGTCGCCGCGCAAGCCATTGACCTGCGCCCAGCCGGTCATGCCCCCCTTCTCGCGATGGCGGTCCATGTAGCGCGGCACAT
>CAZZJN010000032.1:0-25061 GCA_964654505.1 uncultured Ardenticatenaceae bacterium
TTTCCATGGAGATGGTTGCCCGGTTGCCTGACCCCTACGATACCCTTGATTAATTCGTAAATACCCAGGAGCCGACGCTAACTGATCTGCACCGGGTCCTTAATCGCCCCGCGGTCGAACAGAGGTTCGTCGTAGGCCTCGTCCAGCCCCTCCGGCGCGGTTGTCTTCTCCACCTTGACGGCCGAATTCTTGAAATCGGGTATCTTGGCCCGCGGGTCGACGCGATCGAGCGTCAACGTGTTGGCTGCGGCTTCGGCGAAATGGAACGGCACGAAGATCGTGCCGCGCGGTGAACGACCGGTCACCAGAGCGCGCAACTTGATCGCGCCGCGCCGTGAGGAGACCTTGAGCCAGTCGCCGGTGGCGATATCCAGCGCGGCCGCGTCGTCGGGGCAGATTTCGCACACTGCCTCGGGGTAGACGTCCTCCAGCCGTGAGCGGCCGGTCATGGTGCTGCCGTGCCAGTGATAGAGCACGCGGCCGGTGGACAGGTTGAACGGGTATTCGGCGTCGGGCTGCTCGGAGACGGTGCCAAATTGCACCGGCCAGAACTTGCCCTTGCCGCGCGGGAAGTCGTTGGCGAAGAGGAACGGCGTGCCCGGATGATCAAGGCTGGGGCAGGGCCAATGGACGCCGCCTTCGCGCTCAAGACGCTCATAGGTGATGCCGTAGAATTCGGGCGTCACGCGGCGCATCTCTTCCCAGACGTCACTGGGATGGCTGTAATCGAAGCCGGCCGAACGCTCGAGGCCCAGACGCGCCTCAATGCGCCGGCCGAGATCGCTGAGGAGTTCCCAATCGGGTCGCGAATTCCCCACCGGCGCCACGGCCGCGTGGCAACGCTGGACGCGCCGGTCGGTGTTGGTGAAGGTGCCGTCCTTCTCGGCGAAGCTGGTGGCGGGCAGGAAGACGTCGGCCATCGCCCCTGTTTCGTTGATGAAGATGTCCTGGCAAACCATGAACTCCAGCTGTTCCAGCGAGTGGCGGGTGTGATTCAGGTTCGGTTCGCTCATCATGGGGTTCTCGCCCATGATAAACATGGCGCGCACCTCGCCGCTGAGCGATGCGTCGATGATCTCCGTGGCCGTCAGGCCGGGCACCGGGTTGAGCGACTTGTTCCATTCTTTCTCGAATCGCTCGCGGATGGCCGGGTTGCTGACGGGCTGATAGGCGGTGAAGACGTTGGGCAGCGCGCCGACGTCCGAGCAGCCCTGGACGTTGTTCTGGCCGCGCAGCGGGTTGAGGCCGGTGCCCGACCGGCCGACGTGGCCGCACATGAGGGCCAGATTGACCAGCGACAGGGTGTTGTCCGAGCCGTGGGTGCTTTGGCTGATGCCCATGCCCCAATAGATGGCCGCGCGTCCGGCGTTGGCGTAAATGTGCGCCGCCTCGCGGATCGATTCGGCCGGGACGCCACTGACCGATTCGGCCCACTCCGGAGTGAACTCATCCAGCGATTCCATATAGTCGTTGAAGCCCTCGGTGCGCTCGCCGATGAAGTTGGGGTTGTACAGCCCTTCCTTGACGATGACATGGGCCATAGCCTGGAAGACGGCCACGTCGGTGCCGGGATTCTGTCGCAGCCAGAGGGTGGAGAAGTTGACCATATCGATCCGCCGCGGGTCGACGACGATGAGCTTGGCTCCATTTTGCCGCACGGCGCGCTTCAGGAAGTTGGAGATAACCGGGTGGGTCTCGGTGGTGTTGCTGCCGGTGACGATAAACACTTCCAGGTTCTCCATCTCGGCGATAGAGTTGGACATGGCGCTGGTGCCGAGGGACATTTGCAGGCCGGCCACAGAGCCGGCATGGCACAGCCGGGCGCAGTGGTCGATGTTGTTGGTCTCGAACAGGGCGCGGATGAGCTTCTGGTAGACGTAGTTGTCCTCGTTGGTGGCCTTGGCGCTGGCAAAGCCGGCGATGGCGTCGCCGCCATAGGTGCGGGCCACGCGCACCAGTTCGTCGGCCGTCAGGTCGAGGGCCTCGTCCCAGGTGGCCTCGCGCCAGACGGGCGGGGCGCTGCGTCCCTCATGCCGGTTGGTGCGGATGAGCGGCGTCCTGATCCGGTCGGGATGCTTGACATAATCAGTGCCGTAGCGACCCTTGACGCACAGCATCCCGTAGTTGGGGGCGGCGTCGAAAGGGGCCTCGACGGCGTAGATGAACTCATCCTTGATTTTCAGATTCAACTGGCAACCCACCCCACAGTAGGGGCATGTCGTGCGGACGATGCGGTCGGGGACAACCATTTTCGCTCTCCTTTCTCATTTTCGCGTGGTCAGCAACTTGACATCTTTAGGGCGATGTCATGCCGTTGCCAGACATGCCTAATAAACTACTGCATCTGGCCCAGTTCTGCCAGCTTGGTCAGACCAGTCTCAGCTACAGCCGCCACGCGGGCGACGGCATTGACAACATCGGCGTCGCCGGCCCGCTCGGCCGGGATGCGAGACCGGTACAGACTCGTCGCATGAGCCCAGCGCTTCACATCCGGTTCAGCAGCTAGCGCTTGTGATCCTCGAGCTCCCAGAACGATCAACCGGGGCCAGTCAACTGGCGTGTTCGAGAGGGGGTGCGGTGGGCATAGCCGGTTTTTCTCGACATCATCCTTTCGGGTTGCCTCCACGTAGCCGGCGATCGCGGCACCAAAGATCGGCCCGGTTGCGACGCACTGGAGCGTGATCGCCTCGGACCCCCAGACCGGCACCAGTGGCTGATACCGCAAACCCGAGGCGGCGCAGTGCACCACCAGCGCATCCCGGTCGATCGCGGCCTCGCCGTCTGCGCATACCATTCGGCCCGGTTCCACGTGGCGGACGTGGCCCAACCGTACCACGTTCTCAATAGCCTTCAAGCGGTCAAGCTCCCAGTGTGCCAATGTCGGGGTTTTGGCCATGCTGGGGGTAACCCGCGGATCGATACGCAGCATCACGCCGGCTGCCTCCATGCGCAGGAAGAGATCATCCGGCGACGTCGCCTCACAGGCGGCCTCCAGGATATCGGCAACCATGCCCGAATAAATGACCGGATCGGGCTGCACGACCGCGCGGTTGAACATCCAGGGATCTCGCGGGCGCAACCAGCAGACCGAGTCGGGGTCCACGCCGTTGTCGAGTAGCCAGACGATGGCGTCGGTGGCCGTCTTGCCCGAGCCTACGATCACAAACTGACCAGGTATCTCGGGCAATCTGACCACGTCGTTCACCGGAATCAGACGTACGCCATCTGCAACGGCGAAAGGTGCGGGGGTTTGGGCCGGGATTTCCGGCGCGATATAGTGGGCGTTGACGACGCGGCAGCGATCGGGCACAGCGAAATGTTTTCCCGACAGGCGCGAAACCCAGCGGTGCCCGCCGAGGTACTCACTGTTAGGATAAAAGGTGACTTTGCCGCTGGCGATCAAGTTTGCCAACACGCGCGCGTAATAGGCTACGATGTCCGGCGCGGCCGCGCGCTCGTACATGCCCTCCTCCGGGCCGCTGGCCTGCCGCTGGCCTGTGCCCAGCGGGGTTGAGACGACGCCATAGAACTCGGATGCCTGATGCAGCTTCACAAACGGATAGGCGTCGAGCCAGTGACCGCCGGCGCTGTAGCGGCGGTCTATTAAGACCACGTGGACGTCGGCGTTGTGGATGAGAGCGTCCACGAATGCCATGCCCGCGGCACCAGCGCCGACGACCAGGTAGTCGGCCTGAACCAGCGCGGTCCGGCCCTGAAAAGTCCCCCTCCTGGTTTCGGTCTCATGCCTAAAATTTTCCATCTCAGGATTTTCCGCAGACTGTGTCAATATTGGCGCGGATGACGCGGAATTTGCGTCATCCGCGTTCTATTTTTCCGTACCAAGCACTTCAACCACGAGCAACTCAACGTCCGGGAAGGCCAGCGGCGACAGCGTCTCGCCCAGCGCATAATGGGTCACGGTGCGATAGCCGTTCGGCCTTGGCTCGCGGTAGACTTCGATTTGACGCGCAGGCAGATTGATGATCCAGTAGTCGGCAATACCAGCCGCACCGTAGAGTTTACTCTTCACCCTCTGGTCATAGCGGATCGATGAATCAGCTACCTCAATCAAAAGCAGGATGTCATCTGGGCCTGGATTTTGCCGGCTATAGAATTCGTCTTGAGGTTGTAATACAGCGATGTCGGGTTGCGGCAGACTCTCGTCGCTTAGCTGTACCGGGTCTTGGACGCCAAGAATGATTCGCTCGCCGAGCTTCATGGTCAGCAGGCTTATGAGTCGTTTGACGGTTGAGGTGTGCGCGATGTAGATCGGGCTCATTTCAAAGATCTCCCCCCAAATTAACTCCATCCGACTATCTTCGTCCCATAGTTCTACCTCGGCCATACGCATGAATTCGGCCACAGTAAACCGATGGCGGATCAACTCAACTTCAGTTATAGTGTCGACAGGTTCGGCAATCATAAGACCTCGTTTGCTATCGCCGTCAGGGGGACGCGGGATTGCCCGCATTATACAACACTTCTGACCTGTTATTCGTCGACCAGCGCCGCCCGCCGCCGCTTTCCGCCGCGTCGCGTCTGGCGGAAGATGTCGTCGGGGTCCACGCCTTGCTCCAGCAGGAATTGCCGCTTGGGCTTGAGGGCGTTGGTGGGGCAGACGCCGACGCACTGGCCACAGAAGACGCAGGTCGTGTCCATCATGCCGTCGCCGTCGAATGTGCCGATGAGGGTGTGGAAGCCGCGGCCGTCGAAGTTCAGCGCAAAGGTGTATTGTGCGTCTTCGGCGCAAACCTGCACGCAACGCCAGCAGTTGATGCACTTGTTATAGTCGCGCAGATAGAAGGGGTTGTCGTCATGAACCGGCGAGGTGCGTTGCTCCATGCCCTCGAATCGCTCCGTGTCGACCTCATATTCCACCAGCAGGTCAAGCAGGTGCGGCGCCTCACTCAGATCAACGGTCGAGGTCAGCATCTCCAGGGTCGTCCGTCGCGCGGTCACCACATCCTTCGTCCGGGTGTTGACGACCATTCCTTCGGCCACGGCCGTCACGCACGCGGCCGCCTGCAGCCGCCGGCCGACATCGACCGAACATATCCGGCATAGCCCGTTGGCCGTCAGGTGCGGATGATAGCAGACGACGGGGATGTCGATGCCGATCGACAGCGCCGCGTTGAGAATCGTCGTTCCCGCCGGCACCACCGCCGGCAATCCATCGATGGTCAATGTCACCATTTCCGAGGACATTGCATTACTCCTTGCTGCTGGTTCTCAGGGGCTGAGAGTCACGGATATCGGTCAAAATTCGCTCCGAATGGGTATAGATTCGCATCCGATCCTGTCGCAAATAGGCCACCAGGGTGATGTTCCAGGCCTCGGCCAGGGCCACCGACAGGCTGGTGGGCGAGGTGCCGGAGCAGACGACCGGCGTTTCCAGGCGGCGAGCCTTGTTGATCATCTCGCTGCTGATCCGGCCGCTGCTGAGCAGGATGTGGCCGCGGGTGGGGATGCTCCCCAGCAGGGCAGCGCCCTGCAGTTTGTCGAGGCAGTTGTGGCGGCCGATGTCTTCCACCTGGAGCAGGAGGCGCTCTTCGCCCGGCGCGCCCGCTTCGGCCAGCGCGGCGGTGTGGACGCCGCGAGCCGTCTGGTACAGTTCCGCGCCCAGATGGACCATGCGCATGAGCGACCCCAGTTGCTCCGGCGTGACTTGCAGGTCGCCGGTCAGCGGCTCGTGGACGGCCGACAGGTCGCTGAAGGTCAGCCCGCCGCCACAACCGGCGGTGATGGTCGCCCGGCGCGGCCGCTCGAACTCCACGTCATGGAGCCAGACATCGACGCAGGTGCCGTTCTTCGACAGGTGGTGGGAGCGCACGTCATCGAGGCGGTTGATGATCCCCTCGCTGTAGAGAAAGCCCAGCGCCAGCTCCGTCAGCTCGCGCGGGGTGCACATGAATGTCGCCAGTTCCCGGCCGTTGACCGAGATGCAGGCCAGCGCCTCATCGATGACGGCGCCGTCGACGAATTGCGCGCCGGTGCCGTTCAGGCTCACATATTGCGCGGGACGAACTCCGATCGTCATCTCAAATGTCCGTTGCCGCCGCCCACCGCAAATAGCTCCGGCCAGCGGTCGGCCGCGCTGAGGATGGCCAGGGAGGCCGTCTGCCCGAGACCGCACAGGGAGGTTTGGGTCATCGCCAGGCCGATATCCTGCAGCATCTTCTTGTCCTGAGCGCGCGGGCCGCCGTGGTACAGGATGCGGTCCATGATCTCCAGCTGGCGCTGCGTGCCCAGAGCGCAGGGATAGCATTTGCCGCAGCTTTCGTGGGCGAAGAAGCGGGCCAGCATGTACATGATGTCGCGCAGGTCGACCGCCTCGTCGAAGACCATGATGACGCCGGAGCCGAGCGGGAAGCCGTTCTCCCGGGCATCCTCATAGGTCAGGGGCGTGTCCAGTCGTTTGGGGCCAATGAAGACGCCGGCCGCGCCGCCCAGCAACACCGCCTGCACTTCCTTGCCCAGGACGCCGCCGGCCATCTGGATGAGCTGCCGGATGGTCAGGCCGAACGGCACTTCATAGACGCCCGGCCGGGCCACGCGGCCGCTGACGCAGAACCATTTGGTGCCCGGCGAGCCGGGCGTGCCCAACTTGTGCCATTGCTCGACGCCGATGTTGAGGACGGCCACCGTTGCCGCCAGCGTCTCGACGTTGTTGATGGCCGTCGGCTGCTGGAACAGGCCGTGGGTGGTGGGGAAGGGCGGCTTGATGCGCGGGAAGCCGCGCTTGCCCTCGATGGCCTCGAAGAGGGCCGTCTCCTCCCCGCAAATATAGGCGCCCGCGCCCAGCCGCAGTTCGATGTCGAAGTTGAAGCCGCGCCGGCCGAGGATGTCGCGCCCCAGATAGCCGGCCTCGCGGGCCTTCTCGATGGCGTTCTTCAGCCGCTTGTAGCAGCGGGGGTATTCGCCGCGCAGGAATATCCAGCCGTTTTCGGCACCGATGGTGTAGCCGGCGATGGTCATGGCCTCGATGAGGTTGAACGGGTCCTGTTCCATCAGCGCCCGGTCCTTGAAGGTTCCCGGCTCGCTTTCGTCGGCGTTGGCGATGACGTGCTTCTCGGCCGGGTGGCCGGGCGCGTTGCGGGTCATCTCCCATTTCAGCCCCACCGGGAACATGGCTCCGCCGCGGCCGAGGACGTCACTGCCTTTCATCCAGCCGATGATCTCCTCCGGTGTCATGGTCATCGCTTTGCGCAGGGCCTTGTAGCCGCCGTACTTCTCGAAATCGGCCAGGCTGGTCGGGTCGATCTTGCCGGCGCGGGCCAATTTGACCAGCGGCCCGCCGTAGATTTTTGGCTCCGGCTCCGGATAGGTCCCATCGAGGAAGGCGTCGACGTCCTCCGGGGTCAGATCGCCCGCCGGCCGGTCGCCGTTGAGGGCGTTGGGCGCGTGCTCGCACATGCCCAGACAGGGGACACATTCGTAGGTTATCGTGCCGTCCTGGCTGGTTTCGCCCGGTTTCAGCCCCAGGCGCTCCTCGATGGCCTGGCGCACGGCCGGGCTGCCGGCCATATGACAGGCGGGGTCGAAGCAGACGCGGATGACGCGCGGGGCCGTCGGCTCGTTGTAGAACATCGAGTAAAACTCGACAACGCCGTGGATATCGGACAGAGGGACGTGGAGGGTCTCGCCGATGGCCATGAGCATTTCGCGAGGCAGCCAGCCGTGGATGGTCTGAGCTTCCTGAAGAAGGGGCAAGAGCGCCTCGCGGCCGCGGCCGCGATACTTTTGAAGGATCGGTTCCAGCGGGGCCAGGTCGATCGTTTCGGACTGCACCATAACTACTAACTCCTCAGGGACGGGCGATGAGCCGGTGATGGTTTATGAATGCGAGGGTTGGAATTCGCACAATGATGTTGTGGATACGGTGACGGAAGTGATTATAACCTGCCTTGCAGCGAGGGAAAGTATTACGACGTCGATTGGCCGGGGTTTTTGTGGCCTGCCGGGGCGCGGCTTATTCCAGCAAGGACACGACGCGCTCGTAAAACGGGTGGCGCGAGGCCAGCAAGAGGGCCGCCCGCGCATCCTCGTGGCGGCCGACCAGCCGGTAGAGCAACCCCAGCACGAAGAAGATGGCCGGATCGGTGATGCCCGTGGCGATGGCCTGCTCATACGACGAAATGGCCACGCCCGCGCGGCCGCTTCCTTCATGGAGCATGGCCTGCCGCAGATGGGTGTATGCTTCCGGGCCGGCTGTGTTGTTGGCCGAAATCGCGCTCTGGTGGATGATGGCCGCCAGTTGCCATTGGGCAAACTCCGCCCCGGCGCTGATCAGGTCGCCGGTTTCGATGCGCGGTTCGGGTTGTCCGCTCCGCTGGTCACGGGCGGCCACGCAGCGCCAGGCCTCTTCCGTGCTCGGCCACACGGTCGGGGCGTCGGGAAATTCAGTCAGAGCCGTGTAGCAAATATGGAGGGCCATCAGGCAACGGCCGTCGCGTCGCAAATGTTCGGTCAGCGTCAGGTAATGCCCCAATGCAGCTTCGGCGTCGCCGCGCTGCTTGCCGGCCATGGCCAGCCGCTCGTGGGCCACGAGTGAGTCTTTTCGCAAGCGGGCGGCCGCTTCCCATTGCGCCTCGGCTTCTTCGACTTGCTGGTGATCCCAGTAGATCTCCCCGGCTAACAACCGGCTGCTGGCCGCGTCGGCCGTCAATCCCAGATCTTCCTGGATGATCGCCACCTTGTTGATGTAGACGGCCGTGCTGCCGCCCAACCGGACCGCCTCCTTGTAGCAAGCCAGGGCGCGCGTCGGGTCGGCCATCGCCAGGTGCGTATCGCCCAGGCCGTTGAAGACGCGTGGCTCGTTCGGCAAGCCGGTCAGCGCCGTCTGGAAGCATGTGAGGGCTTGCTGCCATTTACCCATCTGGACGGCCTCTTCGCCGATCTCCAGGGCGAGTCTGTAGCGTTGTGTCGGATCGGTCATGTCGGATCGTGCACCGGTGACGGACTTTGGGCCGCGGGTTCAGGCATTGGATGTGGGCAGAGCCTCATTGCCGTTGATCTCGCGTTCCAGTTCATCCAAGTATATCCGCATCAGGCGAGTTCGTCGCTCTGCTTCGCGCCGACCTGCGTCGGTGTGGATCATGGCCGCCAGTTTCAACAATTTGGTATAGAAATGATCGATGATGTAAGACCGCTCGTCGGCGGCGCGGGTGTGGGGCAGCGGTTCGCCCGGATGGTAGAGAGGCTTGCCCATGACCCCACCCAACTGGATCGTGCGGGCGATGCCTATCGCGCCCAGCGAGTCGAGCCGGTCGGCGTCCTGAACCACTTTGGCCTCCAGAGTCTCGGGCGGGATCGCCGCGCTGAAGCTGTGGGCGACGATGGCGTGTTCGACGGCCGGGATGAGATCGTTCGGATAGCCCGCCCCGCGCAAAAAAGCCCCCGCCGCCTCGGCCGCCAGCCGCGACGCCTGAGCGCGTTGGGGCGAATCCTTGGGCAAGACAATGCAATCGTGGAGCCAGGCCGCAGGCAACACCACCGCCGGATCGGCCCCCTCGGCCGCGGCCAGCCAGCGCGCGTTGGCCACGACGCGATGGATGTGGTCCATTTCATGGGCCGGGTCCGGGGTCGAGTTCGAGGCAGAAGCCGAAGAGGGTTCCGATGGGGTGTGCTTGCCCATCGAACGCGCGGCAAATTGCTCGAAGCGCGGTTCCCAATCACTCAGGTTCATGAATCGTATGTTTGATTTATAGCGCGAAACCCGCAACTCCCACTATGGGGGCCGGTTCTATGGCGAGCTTATGACATTCGTCGGTGGATTTCCAGAAGGTCGCTGAGGACGGCGTAGCCCGTCTCGACGCGCCCCGCGCCCGGTCCGACGATGGTCACGTCGCCCAGCAGGCGGGTGACGAAGGTGACGGCGTTGGTCGCCCCGGAGACTGAGGCCAGCGGGTGATTTTGCGGCAGCCGAATCGGCCGCACGCTGGCCTTCACCATGTCGGGTGTTCGCTCGACCCAGCCGACCAGCTTCCATACTTCGCCCACGCGGCCGGCGCGCACGACATCCTTGGTGGACATGTCGCGGATGCCCTCGCGCTCGACGTTTTCCAGCCGCAGCGGCACGCCCAACAGCAGGTTGGCGAGGATGACGATCTTGACCGCCGCGTCATAGCCGTCGACGTCGGCCGTGGGGTTGGCCTCCGCGTAGCCTTTTTCGCGAGCCTCTTCCAGCGCCGATTTATAGGATTCGCCGTCGGCCATGCGGGTCAGGATGTAGTTGGTCGTGCCGTTGAGGATGCCCTGGATGCGCGATATGCCGGCGGTGGCCAACAAGTCGCGGCCGACGCGCAATAGCGGCGTACCGCCCATGACCGTGCCCTCGACGCCCAACATGACCCCGCGCTCGGCGGCGGCGGCCGACAGTTCCGGGTAAAACAGGGCGATGGGGCCTTTATTGGTCGTCACCACATGACGATCGTTGCGCAAGGCGGCGCGGATGTAACTCGTGGCCGGCTCTCCGCTGAGCAGATCGCTGGATGTCAACTCCACGACAACATCGGCGTTGCTCTCATAGAGGATGCGGGGAACGTCCCAATCGTAATAGGCCGCTTTCCCGCTGTCGACGCGCTTCGTCTGCTCCAGTGACGACAGCAGGGCGCCGGGATCGAGGCCCTCGGGATTGTAGATGCTGCCATGACCGGCCGTGTTGACGGAGACGATGGAAAACTCCGCGCCATGCTGGCTGGCGATCATCTTGCCGTAATCCCGTAATATCGTTGCCAGGCCCTGACCGACGTTGCCGAACCCGATGAGCGCGAGTTTGTAGGAGCGCATAATGAACTTGTCCGTCCTTCCCTGAAATGTAGGCCATTGTATCACAACAAACGCTTGCCCGTTCACCCCCGGACGGCGTACACTTCAGGGCTGAATGAATATTTTTACAATCGCGCGCCGTCGGCGCGCGTTCCTTGTGTCATGGCTCTTGCTGGTGGCCCTCATCCCGTTCTCCGGCCCGGCGGCCGCCCAGACCGAACCCGCGCCCACCTCCGAGACGGTCGCGGAACCGACGGCCATGCCGCGGCCGCTCGACGACCGCTTCGGCGTCATCGAGAGCTTCGAGGACCCGGCCGCCGCCTCTCGCTTGCGGGTGGGCTGGACGCGCGTCCGGTTCCAGTGGGCCGAGGTGCAGCCCGGCGGCCCGGCCGACTGGAAGCCGCCGCTGGATGACGAGGAGCTGGCGGCCGAGCTGGATGCCGGGCGCGAGATCGTCGGCTTGCTCATCGGCATCCCCGACTGGGCGCGCGACGCAGGGGGCGTGCCGCGCGGCCTGTCGCTGGCCCATGACGATCCGCGCAACAGTTGGGCCGCCTTTGTCGGCGAGGTCGTAACCCGCTACGCCGGGCGCATCGACCGCTGGATCATCTGGAACGAGCCGGATATCGGCGATCCCGCCGCGCCCGGCCACACTTGGGACGGCGATATCGAGGAATTCGCGCAACTGCAACGAACGGCCTATCTGGCGACCAAGGAGGCCAACCCGGCGGCCGTCGTCCATCTGGGCGCGTTCACTTACTTCTGGGATCCCGGCTATTTCGCTCGCTTTCTCGATGTGATGGCGGCCGATCCCGCCGCGGCGGCTCATCATTACTACTTCGACGTCGCCACCGCCCATCTCTACTTCCAGCCGAACGCGGTCTATAACATCCTCTACGCCTTTCGCAAGGTGATGGACGCGCGCGGGCTGAATCAGCCCATCTGGCTGGTGGAGACCAACGCCCCGCCGATGGATGATCCCTACTGGATCGTGGACAACTGGACGCTGGCGGTGACGTTGAACGAGCAGGCGGCCTTCATTCCCCAGGCCATTGCCGCGGCCCTGGCCGCCGGGGTCGACCGCATCGCCGTCTACAAGCTGAAGGACACGCCCGATGATCGGCGGGCCAATCCGGAGCCGTTCGGGCTGATTCGGTGGGACAACAGCCGGCGACCGGCCTATGACGCCTATCGCGTCGCCATTCAACGGTTGAGCGGGGTCACGGCCGCCGAACGGGAGCGCTGGGACGGCGTGGCCCAGGTGCGGCTGGAGCAAGAGGCGCAAACGACCACCGTGCTTTTCGCCCGCCTGCCCTGGCCGCAGCAGGCGCGCGTGACGGCCACGGCCGGGACGGCCGAGCTGGTGAATATGTGGGGTCAGAGCGAGACCATCGAGGCCGAGGGCGGTTTCTTCACAGTGGAGTTGCCGGCCGCGCTGTGCACGCAAACCATCGCCGATTACTGCATGATCGGTGGCACGACCTATTATTTGATCCAGGACAGGGGCGAACTGTTAGCGCCGGAGAACATGCCGCCGGAAGAAGAAGCCGAGGCGCCGGCGACTCCAACCGCGACCGCCACGGAGCCAAGCCCGACGGCGACGCCTTCGCCGACGGCACCGGTTGAGACGACCGGCCCGATGCCGACAGAGGCGGCAACGCCGGTGGCGACTGCAGCAGTCGCGGCGACGGCAACGGTCACGGCCGAGACAACAGTACCAATGGCGCCTTCGCCTCTCCCCGAAAGCCCGCCGCCCGACGCCGACGGCGGGGAACCGACCACATCGGAGAGCTACGCGGGTTTGGTGATGCTTGGGTTGGGCCTGGCGCTGGGGGCCGGGATGGCGGGCTGGTGGCTGGTCGCCCGTCGCCGGGAGAAACAGAAATAAAAAAGCGCGACCCCGTGGCCGCGCCTTCCGTCACATGGACATGGAGTTAAGCCTGAGGCCTAATCTCGAAACGAATCGCCGTGCGCTCCTGGTCGTCGATATCCACATCGACAAAGGAGGGGACGCAAACGATATGGACGTCTTCCTCGGCCAGATAGCCCTTGGCGATTACAATGGCTTTCACAGCCTGGTTGACGGCTCCCGCGCCGATAGCCTGGACCTCGGCGTGACCGGATTCGCGCATGACACCGGCGATGGCGCCGGCGACGGCGGCCGTGCGAGAGCGAGCCGACACTTTAATGACGTTCAGGGTCAACGGAGTGTCTTCGTTGCCGCTGTACAGTGCTTCCTGGGTGATAGTGTTTTCAAGCATGATAGACTCCATTGCAGGGTGTATGATGGAATGGCTAGATTCATAGCATACCACTTTGCCCGTTCCCTTGGTTAGGTCCTTAAGGCCTAATCACAGGCCAAGTCGAATGACGGTATTGATCCGGTACAAATAGCCGATAGGCCATGAGTATGACAGAACATTCAGACCCCTCGCCCGCGGGTTCCGACCGCAGCCAGGTATTTCGCGCCGCCGGGCTGGTGGCCGCGCTGGCCTTGCTGAGCCGGGTATTGGGGCTGTTGCGCGAGATCGTCGTGCGCAACTATCTTGGTGTTACCACGCTGGAGGCGACCGCGTTTGAGATCGCCTCCCGGTTCCCCGAGACCATCTTTTTGATCATCGCCGGGGGGGCCATCGGCTCGGCCTTCATTCCGACCTTCACCGCCTACTTCAGCCGTGACGACGAGGACGGCGGATGGCGACTGTTCTCGGCCGTCATCAATCTCGTCACGCTGGCGACGACGGTCGTGTCGATCCTGGCCATGGTTTTCGCCCGGGAGTTCGTCATTTTCTTCTACGCCGACAGCATCGCCGCCGATCCCGCGCTGCTGCCGATCACCGTCGATCTGATGCGTGTCATGCTGCTGTCGCCGATCATTTTCGGCGTCAGCGGCATCGTCATGGCCGCGCTCAATGCCCGGCGGCACTTTCT
This sequence comes from uncultured Ardenticatenaceae bacterium, assembly GCA_964654505.1. Classification (GTDB taxonomy): domain Bacteria; phylum Chloroflexota; class Anaerolineae; order Promineifilales; family Promineifilaceae; genus Promineifilum. The sequence goes on from CAZZJN010000032.1 coordinate 13,699, forward strand.
GCTGCCGGCCGTCGCGCCGTCGGTCTACAACATCGGCATCATCGCCGGGGGGATGATCGGAGCCTGGGCGGGCGGGGGAGAGCCGTTGCCGGCGGCCGTGGGGCTGGCCTGGGGGACGGTGGTCGGCGCGCTGGGCCATCTGCTGGTGCAGCTGCCGGGGTTGCGCGGCCGTCGCGCCCGCTATAGCCCCATCTTCACCCTGCGCGATCCCGGTGTGGTGCAGGTGTTGCGTCTCATGGGGCCGCGCGTCCTGGGCCTCTCCTTCAGCGAGGTCAACAAGTTCGTCATCCTGTTCCTGACCGGCACGATGGCTCTGGGCACGTTGCCGGCGCTGAACGCGGCCTTTCGCATCCTCATCATGCCCCAGGGGATATTGGGCCAGGCGCTGGGCATCGCCGCCTTCCCGACACTGGCGATCATGGCCGCGCGCTCGGCCCATCGCGAGATGCGCGGCATCCTGAGCGATTCGCTGCGCCTCATCCTGTTTCTGGGGCTGCCGGCCACGGTACTGCTGATCCTGCTGGCCGAGCCGTACATCGCCATCCTGTTCGAGCGCGGCCTGTTCGATGCCGAGGCCACGAGGCTGGTCGCGGTGGCCCTGCGCTATTACGCCATCGGTCTGGTAGCCCTGACAGCCATCGAGGTGATCGCCCGCGCCTTCTACGCCCTGAGCGATACACTGACGCCGGTGCTGATCGGCGGCTTGCAGATCGTGGCCATGTGGATCCTCAGCCTGTGGTTCCGCGATGTGGTGTTTCCCGCGCTGGGCCTTATGCCGCTGGGCGGGCTGGCGCTCGGCTTCAGCCTGTCGAACCTGATCGAGGTGGGGCTGCTGCTGTGGCTGGTGCGCGGCAAGCTGGGCGGGCTGGACGGCCGTTCGCTCCTCTCCGGCACGGCGCGCATGGGGCTGGCCTCGCTGGCGATGGCCGCGGCCATCGGGCTGCTGTTCCTCGTCGTGCCGCCCGCGGCCGTCTGGTGGCGGGCCGTCGCCGGGTCGTTGGTCGGTGGGGTGGTCTATCTGTTGGTCGCCTGGCTGTTGCGCGTCGAGGAGTGGCAGCGGGTGATGGGCATGGTCCGCGCGCGGGTCCGCGCGCGCCTCCGGCCCGGCCGTTGAGCAGGCATAAAAAAGGCCCGTCGAGGGCCTGTCGCGGACGATTCGGTTGAATGGGGGCGTGGTATTAGTTGCCCGCGGAGATGGCCGCGTCGTTCATGGTCGCCGAGGCCCGGCCCAACAGCTCGCCGTTGACCCAAATCTCTAACGTGTAGCGACCCTCGCCGAACCCTTCCTCAGGGTTGAGATAGATGTAGCCGGGGCCTTCGTCGCCATAGACCCACAATTCGTTGCCGCCGTCGATGACCTTGTTGTTGTGTCGCCACACCCATGACCAGGCCATGCCGTCGGCCATCTCTTCGTACTGGAACGTGGCGTAGAGAGTGTAGAAGCCCTCGCCGAAGACGCCAGCGGGATTGATGGCCTTGTACTCATCGGTGACGGTGCTGGAGAATACGACGGTGCCGAGATTCGTGCCCGGCTTCAGATCTACTTTAGGCTCCACGCGGTCGTAGGCGGCGGGCAGCTCGGCCGAGAATGTGGCCGCCTGGTCGGCATTCAGGAGGACGTTGGCGATGCCGCCGCCCTGGGATGTGTTCGTGGTCGGGGTTGTGGCGGCGCGGGCCAGTTCGGCGGCCGACGGTTGGGCCATCAATTCCTGGATGGCTTGCGGAGCCGGTTTGGCGCGCGTCAACAACGCCATGCGGACGGTGTCGTCCTGTGGGGTGCGCCAACCGTATACGCCGACGCCCACCCCCAACAGCATGACGATGGTGAATATCGACAGATACGATTGCATTCGTCTGGCGGCCTGCTGCCGCATGAAGAAATAGGGCGACCGCTTGGTGTCTCGCCATTGCTTCACCGACGCCAGGAGCGCCAGAAGCCCGAGCACAAGCAGCAACCCTAATATCCAGGGCAGTATGGTTCCAGATAGCAGCAGAGTAAGACTACTCAAACAGTTCCTCTTCCAGATTCGTTAGGCATTATAGATGGGCAGGACGACGCTTGGCAAGCGTCAAAAGTACCAGACGGCCTGTTTGGGCACGAAATGCCCCTAAAGTGCCGCCGTTTTGCCTCTGAAAATGTCATTTATGAACGCCGGATAAGAGGATCGCCGGTTAGATGCCCGACACCTCGACCTGGCGATAGGCGCGAAACTCGTCTCGATCCAGCCATTCCCGCACCGAATCAGCCAGCGAAACTTCCCCGGACAGGATGCGCGATCGGTCGGCGGCCGCCCAGCGGGTGCGAACATCACAGGCCAACCTGAACTGGGCCAGCGACAGCTTGGCCTCCGGCCCGGCCTCGTCCATGAAGCCCGACGCAAAATAATCGTGCTCTGTTTGGCGGCGGTCGTAGGCGACGCGCCGGATGGTTGCCCCCCAGCCCTGTTCCGGCGACCAGATGAATCGGCCGTAGGCGGCGCGGCCGTCGCCGTCGCCCGGGATGCCGACCGACCCTGTATTGACCACCAGCGTCCCGTCCAGCGTGCGGATATGGGCCACGTGGGTGTGGGCGGTGACGAACACCCGCGCCCCGGTCACGATGCGGCGGCGGACGACTTCGTCGGGCGTGAACGGGTAGATGCCGGCGCGATTGCCCAACAGCGTGCCGTGCATGGCCACCAGCGACGAGCCGTCGGGCGCGGCCCAGTCCCAGCGCTCCGGCAGCCCGGCCAGGTCGTCGACCTCTCCGTGGAGTTGCTCGTAGGTCCAGCGGCTGAGGCGGATGAGGTCGTAGGCGGGGCCTTCGCGGGGCGTGGCCGGGTCGCGCCACTCGGTGACGTACTCCTCATGGTTGCCGCGCAGCACGTGCCAGTCGTCGCGCGCGCGTCGTCCGGCGATGTACTGCCAGCAGACGAGGCTGCTCGGCCCGTCGTTGACGATGTCGCCGTTCACCAGCACCTGGTCGGGTTGCCAGGCGTCGATGTCGGCCGCCGCGGCCTGCAGCGCGGGCCAATTGCCGTGGATATCGGACAGAACCGCCAGTTTCATCGCGTGTGGGGGTTGCCCGGCCGCCCTAAAGCTGCCAGCGCGGCGGCCGTTTCTCCAGGAAGGCGCTCATCCCTTCGCGGCCCTCATCACCGGCACGAAGGCGAGCGATGGCCTCGGCGGTGTAGTCGCGCATGCTCTCTTTGGGCTGGAATGCGACGGTGTGGATCAGTTCCTTGATTGAGGCCTGGGCTTGCGGGGCGGCTTGCAGGAGTTGATTCACGCGCTCGGCCACGGCCGCGTCCAGGTCGGCCTCGGCGACGACATGATGGATGAGGCCGAGGGTCAGGGCGCGTTGGGCGTCGAAGCGCTCGCCGGTCAGGAACAGCTCGCGGGCGCGGGCAGGGCCGATGCGCGCCAGGACGAAGGGGGAGATCACCGCGGGCAGGATGCCCAGCCGCGCCTCGCTGAAGGCAAATGTGGCCCTGTCGGCGGCCACCACGATGTCGCAGCAGCACACCAGCCCCGCGCCGCCGCCGATGGCCGCCCCGTTGATCCGCCCCACCACCGGCTTGGGGCAGCGGTCGACGGCCAGCATCAGGTCGAAGATGGCCTGCCCGTCGGCCACGTTCTGGTCAAAGGTGTAATCGGCCGCGGCGCGCATGAAAGCCAGGTCGGCTCCGGCGCAAAACGAGCGGCCGTTGCCGGTCAGCACCACCACGCGCACGTCGTCGCGTTCCGGCAGCCCGCGGAAGATGGCGGTGAGTTCGGCCATCAGGGCGGGGTTCATGGCGTTATGGATGTCGGGCCGGTTCAGGGCGACGGTCAGCACGCCGCCCGCTTGCGATACCGCGACCGACTGGGTCGTCTCGCTCATTGCGCCTCCATACAGCAGGGGCGGGTTTCAAACCCGCCCCTGTACCTAAATAATCATTTGTCGAAGGGCAGGCCGTGATCCTGTCTCATCGTTCAAATATCGGACGACGGTCAGACGGCTTCCACCGATTGCGCTTTCGGCAGCGGATGTTCAGTGACCTGGCCATTGGCGGATATCGGATCGTTCATCAGCTTTTCGAAGCCGGGACGGTCGAGCGTTTCCACTTCCATGAGCGTCGTGGCCAGGTGCACCATGCGGTCATGGTTCTGGTCGATGATCGTCATCGCCCGATTATAGTTGTCTTCGAGGATGCGCTTGACTTCGGCATCGATGGTCTGGGCCGCTTCCTCGCTATAATCCCGGCCGCCGCCGAAATAGCCCATCTCGCGGCCGAGGAACGGGTTGTGCGACCCGCTGCCGTAGGTGGGCAGACCCAGCTTGTCCGACATGCCGTATTCCATGACCATCGCCCGCGCCAGCCGGGTGGCTTGCTGCAGGTCGCTGGATGCGCCGGTGGTGATGCGGCCGAAGAAATGCTCTTCCGAGGCTCGCCCGCCCAGGGCCATGGCGATTTGGTCCTCGAAGAACTCGCGGCTGTGGAGCGCGCGATCTTCCGGCAGGGACATGACAAAGCCGCCGGCGCGGCCGCGGGGCACGATGGTGATCTTTTGCACCGGGTCGGTGTTGGGCAGGAAGAAGCTGACGATGGCATGGCCGGACTCGTGATAGGCCACGGTCAGCTTGTCGTCCTCGCTCATCACGCGGGTCTGGCGTTCCGGCCCCATGACCACGCGGTCGAAGGCGTCCTGGAACTCCAGCAAGCCGATGGTGCGCTTGTTGCGACGGGCGGCGAAGATGGCCGCCTCGTTGATCAGGTTTTCCAGATCGGCGCCGGAGAACCCGGCCGTCAGTCGGGCCGTGTCCTTGAAGCTGACCTCGCCGGCGATGGGCTTGCCGCGAGCATGTACCTGGAGGATCTTCTCCCGGCCGGCGATGTCGGGCAGATCGACGAAGACCTTGCGGTCAAATCGGCCGGGGCGCAGCAGGGCCGGGTCGAGGATGTCGGCCCGGTTGGTGGCGGCGATGACGATGACATTGGTCTCATTGTCGAAGCCGTCCATCTCGACCAGGATCTGGTTGAGCGTCTGCTCGCGCTCGTCGTGGCCGCCGCCCAGGCCCGCGCCACGCTGGCGGCCGACGGCGTCGATCTCGTCCACGAAGACGATGGACGGGGCGGCCGCTTTGGCCTTCTCGAACAGGTCGCGGACGCGGCTGGCGCCCACGCCGACGAACATCTCGACGAATTCGGAGCCGGAGATGTGGAAGAACGGCACGCCTGCCTCGCCGGCCACGGCTCGCGCCAGCAGCGTCTTGCCGGTTCCCGGCGGGCCGACCATCAGCACGCCCTTGGGGATGCGCGCGCCGACCTGGACGAACTTCTCCGGCTCGCGCAGGAATTGCACGACCTCGGCCAGCTCCATCTTGGCCTCCTCAACGCCGGCGACGTCATCGAAGGTGACGGTCGGCCGGTTGGTGTCGTTGAGGTTTCGCGCCCGGCTGCGGCCGAAGCCGAAGATATTGTTGCCGCCGCCGCCCTGCATCTGTCGGAAGCCGCGAGTGAATATCCAGATCAGCAGCAGGAGGGGGCCGACGGTCAGGGCGATGCTCAGGAAGGTGTTCCACGTCGACTGGTCGCGAACGACCAGATTGTTATTGAGCGCCTCGGCGGAGATGCCGTAATATTCAAATGTTTCGATGAGGCTGTCGGAGGGGGCCTTCACCGCGCCAAAGGTGCGGCCGTCGTCCAGCACGATCTGCAAGCGGTCGCCGGTGACGATCAATTGTTTCACCTCGCCGGCGGTGATGTGATTGGCCATCTCCTGCAGGGTGATCTGTTCCGGCCCGCTGAACTTGCCGCTCAGCCAGAATTGCAGCCCCACGATCACCGCGAAGATGGTGATGATCCAGACCCAGGTCGGGACGGCGGGGCGATTCTCGTTCTGTTGGTCATCCATATTTTTCATTCTCCAGCAAAGCAACCGGTTATTCAGTCAAGGTCGGGCGGCGCGATAACGATAAAAATGAACATAAAAGCGCAACCCGGTTGCTTCTTCGGGGAGCATTTAATCAATTAATGCGCACACCCTCTACTATAATAGATGAAGCTTACCAGTTTTCTGTTTGATGCGCATAAGCGCTTAGCCGCTGATTATCTAATGGGTGGCTTGGCCGCCACCCTGATTGATTGTACGTATTCCGGCCGCCTGTTTCAAACCTGTTCGCCCAGGGTAACCATCGCTACCACCATTCGCCCGGAGGGGCTATAGTTACGCGGTATATGAACCTCGAACATATTCTACAGACCGCTGAAGCCACCGCTCGCGCCGCCGGCGCCCTGCTGATGGACGGCTTCGGCCAAGAGAAAGAAATACACACCAAAAGCTCGGCGATCGACTTCGTGACCCAGTACGATCTGGCGGCCGAAGCGTTGATCCGGGAGCGTTTGCGGGCCGCCTTTCCCGATCACAGTTTCGTGGGCGAGGAAGGCGCGGACGAGTTCGGCTCGCAGCCCTACACCTGGCAGATCGACCCGCTGGATGGCACCAATAACTTTTCCCACGGCTTCCCGGTGTTTTGCACGTCACTGGCTCTCTATGAGGGGCGGCGGCCGCTGGTGGCCGTCGTCTACGATCCCACCCGCGATGAATGCTTCAAGGCCGTTGCCGGGGGCGGAGCCATGCTGACCAGCCCCGCCGGCACCAAGCCGCTGCGCGTCACGGCCACCGCCGAACTCCTCCACAGTCTGCTGGCGACCGGCTTTCCTTATGACGTGCACACCAGCCCGCTCGATAACGGCGCGTATGTGAGCCGGTTCATCAAGCGCGCGTTTGGCTTGCGTCGCGCCGGTTCGGCCGCGCTCGACATGGCCTATGTGGCCGCCGGACGGCTCGACGGCTACTGGGAGTTTAAGGTGCACTCGTGGGACGTGGCCGCGGGCATCCTGCTGGTGCAGGAAGCGGGGGGCGTCGTGACCAAGATCGACGGCCGTCCGCTGGAACTCGCTCCCCAGATGCATATCCTGGCCAGCAACGGCGTCATCCACGACGCCATGTTGGCCGTCATCCGCGAAGTTGGTGAACTTTCCCCGACAGCGGCCGAGGAGATCGCCAGCACGGGATAGGGCCATGCTTCCGACGGGTATCGGCATCCGCAACGAGATCATCGCCGAGGCCTGGCAGACGTTCATCCGGACGGGCCGGCTCGACGCGACTCAGGCCGCCCAAATGGACCCGGCCGTGGTGCGGTCATGGCGACGTTGCGTCTCCCGTTTCGACCCGACGTCGCGGGCGCGCCCCGTTTCCATCAGCCGCGACGCACTGACGTCGATCTTGCGCGCGCAGCAAGATCTCATCACCTTCGCCACGCCCTTTATCGAGGATATCTATCAGTTTACTGAAGGCTCGGGCTACGCCATTCTCCTGGCCGACGGCGCGGGCTGTGTTCTGGCGGTGGGCGGCGACCCGCAAGCCGTCGACCGGGCGGCGACCATCGGGCTGACCCAGGGGGCGTATATGTCGGAGAATACGGCCGGCACCAACGCCCTGGGCATGGTATTGCAGGAAGCCACGCCCGTGCAGGTGGTGGGGGCCGAGCATTATTTCGATTACCTCCATCCGTTCGTCACCGCCGCCGCGCCCATCCATGACGTGCGCGGCCGCATCATCGGGCTGATCGGCATGGTCGGCCCTCTCGACACGGCCACGTCCCACACGCTCGGCCTGGTCATGTCGGCCGCGCGGGCCGTGGGCAATCAAATGCAGATCGACTGGTCCCTGGAAGAAGCCAACCAGCATCTGGGCCAGGTGAACACCATCCTGGGAGCCATCAACGAGGGGGTGATCGTCTGGAGTCAGGAGGGCGAGATTCGCCACGTGAACGAGCAGGCGGCCCGGATGTTGCACATCAACCCGCGTATTGCCGTGGGGCGGCCGCTGACCCAGGTATTGCGGCCGCCGGCCGAACTCACGGCCGCCATCCGCGAGGGCAAGGGATTTCAGGATGTGGAACTCAGCCTGCAAGTCGGCGAGCGAGTGGCGCGCTGCCTGGTGACCCTGCGACCCATCCATGAGGCCGGGCCGCAGCCGGTGAGCTACGTCGCCTTGCTCAGTCCCATCGAACATGTGCGGCAGATCGCCCAGCAGCAGTACGGCTCGCAGACGGGCATGAGCATCGATGACGTTCAGGCCGAGTCGGCCGGCATGCGGCGCGTGGTGCGCCTGGCCCGCACGGCGGCCCGCGGCGCGGCGCCGGTGCTGATCCTGGGCGAGGGAGGCGTCGGCAAGAATTTGCTGGCGCGCGCCATCCACAACGACGGAGCGCGAGCGGGCAAGTCTTTCATCGACATCAATTGTCGGGCCATTCCCCACGAGCTGATGACGCGCGAGATTCTGGGTCACGAGCAGGACACCCACACGCGCGGCCGCCCCAGCAAGTTCGAGCTGGCCGACGGCGGCACGCTGCTCCTCGACCAGATCGAGAACCTGACGCTGGAATTGCAGGCGGCGCTGCTCCACGTCATTGAGACGAAGCACGTGACGCGCCTGGGCAGTTCGACGCCCATCCCCGTTGATGTGCGGATCATCGGCGCGACGACCGCCAACCTGGAGGACCTGGTGACTCAGGGCGGTTTCATGCCCCATCTGTATTATCGCTTCGGCGTCTTCAAGATAGAGGTGCCGCCGTTGCGCGAGCGGGTCGAGGATATCCCGTTGCTGGCCGAGCGTTTTCTGGCGCGGCAGGCGACCCATGACAGTCGCACGATGTGGATCGAGGATGAGACCGTGCGCTTTCTGGGGCGCTATCCCTGGCCGGGGAATGTGCGCGAGCTGGAGAGCTCCCTGGAGCGGGCCATGATCCAGAGCCGCGACGACGTCATCCGGCCGGGCGATTTGCCGGAGATGGTGCGCAACGGCCGCGTGCTGACCGGCCGCCATCCGTTGGCCCAACCGGTCATCTCCGTCGACGAGGCCGAGCGCGAGGCGATCCTGCGCGCCGGGTGGGCCTGCAGCGGGCGGGTGACGGAGATGTCGCGGCTGTTGGGTATCGGCCGCTCGACCCTCTGGCGCAAGATGAAGCAACTCGGTATTTCTTCCACGATTTTCAAAAATTAACCCGTCTCATAATGAAACGTCATTTCAGAAGAGATGTTTCAGAATGAAACGAAAATCGATCAATGCTTGACCACCCGCGGGCCGGGTTTTATCATGTGTCTTTAGTGCGCTTTGCACAACCTCCGCTGCCCAATACTGTCCATTGTGCATAAAAGCGCGCCATCGATCTGTCCGAACGTCTGAGCAGTCCGTCACTGTTGTAATCCGTGGGCGCGTCCATTATCCGATCAATCCCTTAAAATCTGATCGCGCTGTCCGCCTAATCCGGGCGAGAGATTGATCCGTCCGGGCAAGGAGATTCGCCTATCGAAATAAAAGAACCGGCTCAATTCCCCTGAAGTGCGACTTCCCGCGATTTGATGCGGAGCACGATAAACCTCCTCGCGACGCGAGGACGACATTCCGCACATTCATTTTGTTCAAAAAAAGGAGAAATAAAGTGCCCTCAAATTTTGTTGGTGAACTACTTGGAACGATGTTTCTGATGATTTTGGGCGACGGCGTGGTGGCCAATGTTGTCCTGAGCAAAACCAAAGGCAACAACTCGGGCTGGATCGTCATCACCACAGGCTGGGCCATGGCCGTCATGGTCGGCGTGTTTATCGCTATTTCCGCGGGCGCTCCCCAGGCCGACATTAACCCGGCCGTCACGATCGGCAAGTGGTTGATCCTTGGCGTCTATAGCGCCGGCGATGCCATCATGACGATGGTGGCCCAGCTCATCGGCGCCTTCCTGGGCGCGGTGGTTGTCTGGTTGAGCTACTACAGCCATTGGGCCCCGACGGCCGACCCCGGCTCGAAACTGGCCGTCTTCTCGACCGGCCCGGCCATCTCCAGCCCGGTCTGGAACTTCGTGACTGAGGTTGTCGGCACGATCGTCCTGCTGTTCGGCGTCGGCGCTATCTTCGGCAGCGCGACCGCCGGCTCCCCTGCCGCCGGTCTCGGCCCGTATCTGGTCGGCGCGCTGGTCTGGGGCATTGGCCTCTCGCTGGGCGGCCCCACGGGCTACGCCATCAACCCCGCCCGTGACCTTGGCCCTCGTATCGCCCATCAGATCCTGCCCATCCCGGGCAAGGGCAGCTCGAACTGGAACTACGGCTGGATTCCGGTCGTGGCTCCGCTCGTCGGCGGCGTCATCGGCGCCCTGATGTGGAATATGTTCTTCTAGGATTATCGATAGCAGGAAAAGGCCGTTTTTCTCTTCATCACACGATGGGTCAAATCGGCTATCTCTTCTGACAGGGGAAGCCGGGCCGCTCCAATTGGCTTCAGCAAGGCCATACTGCCGAGAGTGAGCGCCCGGCTTCCTTGATTCACAATCTGCATGGCAAGGAGTCTGAAAGATGAAAAAGCTGATTAATGCCATTCCGGACGTCGTCACGGAACAGTTGGAGGGAATGGCGGTCGCGCACTCCGACCTGATCAAGGTCCATTTTGAGCCAAACTACATCTACCGCGCCGACGCCCCGGTGGCCGGCAAGGTGGCCATCATCTCCGGCGGCGGCAGCGGGCACGAGCCGATGCACGGCGGTTTCGTCGGCATGGGCATGCTCGACGCAGCCTGCCCCGGCGAAGTGTTTACCTCGCCCACGCCCGATCAGATGTATGAGGCGGCCAAGGCGGTCAACAGCGGCGCGGGCGTGCTGTTCCTGGTCAAGAACTACACCGGCGACGTGCTCAATTTCGAGATGGCGGCCGATATGGCTTACGCCGACGGGATCGCCGTCCAGAATATCCTCATCGACGACGACGTGGCCGTCAAGGACAGCCTCTATACAGCCGGCCGTCGCGGCGTGGGCACGACTGTGCTGGTCGAGAAGATCGTCGGCGCGGCGGCCGAAGCGGGCTACAGCCTGGAGCAATGCGCCAACCTGGCCCGCAAGGCCAACAGCGACGGCCGCTCGATGGGCATGGCCCTGACCTCCTGCACCGTGCCCGCCGCCGGGAAGCCCATCTTTGAGCTGGGCGAAAACGAGATGGAGATTGGCATCGGCATCCACGGCGAGCCGGGCCAGAAGCGCATGCCGCTGGTGTCGGCCGACGAGATCACCACGATGATGGCCAACGAAATCATCAACGATGGCGCCTATACGCGTACGGTGCGCGAACTGGAAGACGGCCAATGGGTCGACAAGGTGCTGGTCGATGAGCCGTTCAGGAAGGGCGACCGGGTCATCGCCTTCGTCAACAGCATGGGCGGGACGCCCGTGTCCGAGCTTTATACCGTCTACCGCAAGCTGGCGCAGGTCTGCGAAGCCAACGGCATCACCATCGTGCGCAACCTGATCGGTCCCTATATCACCTCGCTGGACATGGCGGGGATGTCGATC